>JBEIFG010000001.1:0-26099 GCA_040382555.1 Chlamydiales bacterium
AGATCGAGCTATTGATATGAATGCTGGAGGTATACTTTTTAAATCAGTGCCTCTTGCCGATGTAGAACATTCTTCCTTGGTATTAGTTTTACTATCCAAGGAAAAAGCCGATTCCTAGTAAAAGGTTTTGATAGGCATCTAATAAAATCGGATGCCTACATTCTAAAGTCTTCACCAAGATAAGATTCTCTGACTTTTTGATTACTTACCAAATCTTCTACAGATCCTGACATCAATACCTTTCCTTCACGAACAAGATAGCTTCTATCCACAATAGAAAAGATTTCCCTGGCATTGTGATCGGTGATTAGAATACTAATGCCTTTTTCTTTTAGATGACGAATCATTCTTTTAACTTCATATATAGCGATCGGATCAATATTTGCAAAAGGCTCATCAAGAAGTAAAAGAGAGGGATTTGTTACTAATGCTCTGGTAATCTCTACTCTTCTGCGTTCACCACCGGATAGGGTACTTGCCTTTTTTTTACGAAATTTTTCTATGTTTAGTTCTTTAAGGAGCTCCTCTAGTCGGGCAAAGCGCTCCTTTTTGTTTAAGGGTAGAGTTTCTAAAATACATAAAATATTTTGTTCTACAGTCAATTGACGAAATACAGAGGGTTCCTGGGCTAGGTATCCCATACCCAGCCGAGCTCTTTCATGGATGCGAAGAGAAGAAATATCTATACCGTTCAATAGGACCCTGCCAGAATCGGACGCGATGAGCCCCATCGTCATATAAAAAGCTGTTGTCTTACCAGCTCCATTGGGTCCAAGCAGTCCGACAACCTCTCCTTTTTTGATTTGAAAATTAAGGCCGTCAACTACTGCTTTTCCGCCGTAGCTTTTTTTTAGGTCAATGACTTCAAGAACGATTTCATTTTTAGGTGATCCGAAAAAGGAGGTTGCATCAGTGGTGTCAGGGGATAAAGAGATTTCTTGAGGATTCATGTATTTTCCTTACAGTGGTTTAAATTGTGGGAATACATTTTTAAGTGCTTCATTTTCTTCAGTGGATAAAGAAAACTTGACATTACCAACGCCTTGGATCACAGTTTGTTGATTCAAGGGATTCACGGTAAGATGTACCTCTTGAGCACTCATTCTTACTGCTTGTTGTTCATCCCAAAAAAGAACTTTCTGCCCTGGATTTGCGCAGAGAATTAATGTTTTAGTTTCGGGAGAAAAATGCATCCTATCCGCAATACCGCAGCGAAAAGGTTCTTGGGGGTTACGAGAAAATAAGCAAACATTTCCCTTGAGGTGCATGGTGATGGGCTGAAGCAGAGTTCCTTCCGCTGCGAATTCCACTGCTGCTGCATCAGCATAAGCTCCCATGATAGATTCTTCATAGTAGATTTGCCCAGTAAAGCGGCTTTGCTTTGCTTCTTTTTTTGGACTTGTTAACCTGGCAGAAAGATGTTCTCTATCAATCTTCATTTGACCAAAACATTTTAATTTGTGTGAACTTTTGGAGGAGGGATCCATATAAATAAATTCAGCTGGGCCCCGGCTCTCAACTTTCGATATTACTTTTTTATCTCCAAGCATACCTTGCTGAATAGTCAATAGTTCCTCAGAAGAGATAGTGCCCAGAGAGGATTCTTGAATAAATGATTTACCTTTGAGTGTCAGTAGAGAATCGGGTTCATTCCATATAAAATGCTCTGTATTGAATTGTAACAAGCCTTTTTGTAGGTCCGGCAAAAAACTTGTGTGTATAGTTCCTTGTGACTGGTGCATAGATAAAGTAGATCGTTGAAGATCTAAGTCAATAGATCTGGCTAAAACCTCATCTTGGAAATGAATGACTTTGCAGTGAGATTGATCATCTTTGGGATACGCAGAAATTATCCCTTGAAATTCCTTGGCAGCAAGGCTTCCACCAAGTCTACGATAAAGGGCTTCTTCAGCCTCTAATAAGAAATTGCTATCGTAGTTTACTTTTACAGATTCCTTGGCTTTAAGAGTTTCGATGTCATATTCCGCTTTTTGATCCCCTTTTTCTATTTTTAGCATGCTAAGCTCAATTCTTTGGCTTTCAAGAGAAACTTTTACCCCATCTTTCCCTTTGTTTAAGATGGTGTCGGTATAGCACACGAATCCTTTCTGAGGAGCTGTTAAATATCCTTTTAATTGATTAAAATCTAACTGTGCCACGTCACAGGAGAGATGGGCGTGATTTTTAAGAGATAAAAAAACCTCTTTTTTTAAATGAATGAGCGAAAAAGGAAAATCCTTTCCCGCTTCCTGCTTTTCTAAAGAAGCCTCTTCCGCATTCATTTTTCCTAGACCGTGATCTAAGACCACATGACCTGTGAGAAGAAGAGCATTTCCATCGTAAGAGGCGTTTGTAGATGAAACAAGGCCCTCTTTCATAGCTTCTGGGTAGGTGACAGAGGTGGCAATTAGGGTAGTAAGTAGGGTAAGAATGTATTTATTCATCGGACCTCACCTTCCTGTTGTAGTGATGCTTTAAATTGATTAGCGACAAATTTAGGAGCCTTTTCTGAGATGGAAAAATTAATACTTTCAGCATCCCCTTGTAGAAAGGCTTTATGTAAGTTTACAGAAGTATTCATTTCTTTGCCTGGAAGACGAAATAAAGCGAGCTTAGCCTTACTTGCTGTAAAAGATTGCTCTGAAAGGGAATACTCTCCTTCAGCTGCTTGTACAAAACGCAGCAGCTGATAGGGTGATTTGCTATCCTCTATTAGTTTTTCCTGCATCCAGCAGCGGACGTTTTGAAGCTTTTCTATGATATTCATATTCTTACCCTCAGGCTTGAATAAAAGAATAGAAGTGCTACTTTCAAGGTGGTTATGAAGACGGGTGTGATCTTCTTGTGCAAACCAAATGTCCTTAGTAACCATGCGCCGCACTTGTGTAGCTGCCTCCGATAAAGTTTGAGTTGAATTTTCAAAACACGAGTGGATCATTGCTTGATATTCCTCTATATCCTTTTCAGCTACTGCAGTCATTTTGTATAAAGCAAAAAGAATGGGAACTATCACTAAAAAAATAGATAAAGCAACCGCTCTTTTTATCATTTGGGCTACCCTTGTACTAAATCGTAGATTTTTTTTAGCTGAGTAAATAGTTCTCTTATTTCTGAAAATGGCATAACCGAGTCTTTATCACTTTTTGCTTCTTTGGGATTAGGATGAGACTCCATAAAAATACAATTGCAACCTGCTGCTATAGCTGCTCTACTTAGCGTGGGTATGAACTCTCTTTGGCCTCCAGAGGAGCTGCCATGACCACCGGGTAGCTGTACAGAGTGGGAAGCATCAAAGCACACAGGGGTACCTAATTTTTGCATAATCGGAATGGCTCTCATGTCGCTAACTAAATTATTATACCCAAAAGTAGTCCCTCGATCTGTAAGTATTACTTTTTGATTGCCTGTAGATCGTATCTTTTCTACTACATTTTCCATATCCCAAGGAGCCATAAACTGCCCTTTTTTTACATTGATTACTGCTCCGGTTTGCGCGGCAGCCACAATAAGATCTGTCTGTCTACATAGAAAAGCAGGAATTTGAAGGATATCACAAATTTTTCCAGCTTCTATGGCTTCTTCAGGGGAGTGTACATCAGTGATTACCGGGACATTATAATAAGTTTTCACTTTTTCTAAGATGCTAAGGCCTTTTTTCAAGCCAGGTCCCCTAAAGGAATGATAGGAGGAGCGATTGGCTTTATCATAACTGGATTTATAAATGAAGTTGATATCTAAGGACGCAAAAAGTTCTTTAAGAAAATGGCAGGTTTCTAATGCGGATACTTCATCTTCTATTACACAGGGACCCGACATAACAGCAAGAGGTTGTCCTTGACCGATTAGGAAATTCTTTACAGGCACGTTTATCATCATGGGATTACCGAATTAAAAAAATAAAAAAAATAGGAAGATAAAGGTGGAGTTATTCCCCTATTTATTTGACTGGATATAGAATAGAAGATTTTGCTGCCTTGGTCAAGAGAGCGTTTTAGTGAAATAAAATTTATGATGTTTGTTTAGTTTGAAACTCTTGATCAAGTAATTCTCGAAGATTGTAAAATCCATTCGCTTGCAATGGAATTTTTTTAGCTGCAAAGATAGCTCCTTGAGCAAAAGTTTCTCTAGAAAAGGCTTCATGGCAGATTTCAATTTTCTCTTCTGGGCTAGAAAAAAAAATTTGATGTTTCCCTACAATTTCTCCTTCCCTAAAACTTTCAATAATAGGCTTGCTTCCTGTAGCTTGTGCAAAAGCTAGGGCTGTACCGCTTGGAGAGTCTTTTTTGTGCTTGTGATGAGTTTCGATAATTTTGATTTGAAATTTGGTTTTTAAGTGATTGGATAAATATTCGATTGCTTGCAAGCACGCTGCAACACCTAAACTGAAGTTGGCAGCATAAATAAGAGGGATTTGGTCAGATGCTTTCTTCATTTGGTCAAAACAAGAAATAGATAAAGCAGTAGTACCGATTACTAGAGGTTTATTGAATTTTTGAGCCATTAAAAGTAGTTCATACAATCCCTCATCAGAAGAAAAGTCAATAATCACATCCGATCTTTTTACAAACTTTTCCAGTGAGTGTTCATAGGATAGCTTACCCTCAGATATCAATGGCCTGCGCGAAAAGCCAACGATATATTGAATTTCCTTATCTGCCATGGCGCATTGTAGAACAGAAAGACCCATTCTGCCGGAAACTCCATGAATGCCAAGTTTAAGACCCATTTTAGACCTCCTTATAAAATGAAGATCTTAATAAATTTTTAATCTTTTAAGCTACCCTTTTTGATATTGTAGTTTTTTAGAATGAATTTGAGAGAGTAGTTTATTGAGCTTTTCAAGAGCCTCTAGCAGGGTAATAATACTGTTTTTATCCTTTTCGAAATCTATCATGCTCTCATTTTTATCTTTTTGCATCAGACTTGCTAGATTTACGATTTCTTTTTTCGAAGGACGTTTTGTTTTTTGAAAAGCAAATAATGGAGGCAGTTCAAAGCTTGTAGAACGGGGATTTTCTTCTTCATTCTCACATTCCCAGTATAAATCAGGCAATAGGCAATAAGAAAAAAAACGATTGCTCTGGAAGGAGTAAAGGGAAGGTGGGGTAAAGTGCGCCCATGTACTGCTGCGCTTTTGAATATCAAATAGCTCTTCCCATTTTGAAGAAAAAATGTTGGATATACCTGCTATTTTTGAGTGAGGTGCAATAAGGGTAGGTTCTGTTAGAAAAGTAGGGTCTAACGAGGCTTGATCAAAAGCATATCGATGGTGAGCATGAATGTCGATAGCATCGACAGTAGTAGGTTTGGTTTTCATAATGAATCAATAGATTGTCTAAGTGATAATTCGTAGAAATTATGGAGATTTGGAATTTTAAATCAAACGGTTAAAAATTGTTTTATTTTTTAAAAGAATTCAAACAAAGCTCAAGTAGAAAATATGAATGAGAGTATAAAAATCTTCCCAACTATTTTCTATTCAAAAATGACATGCCATCCTTATACTAATCGAGCACACACGGGATTTGTATTTGGTAAAAATGAAAATCAGAATTTTTTTCTCCTCTATTTTATTAGTCGCTATCGCTTTGCCCCCCCTGCTCTGCGGAGATAAAGAGAGTAATATATCGGAAGAGAACCTTATTAAAGAGGTATCTACCCATAACGTTAACTTCAATGATATTCCGATTACAGAGTTTATACGCTACGTAAGCAAAGTCTCTCAAGAAAACTTCATTTTTAATAATAAAGAGTTAGATTTTCATGTAACTTTTTCCTCAGGCACGCCGATATCATCTCAAAATATTGTCAAAGCACTTGTTCGCCTGTTAAAAATGCACAATTTTCATGTATCAAAAGAGGAAAACTCTTACGTAATTTACAAGCCGAATAAAAAAAAGCATGAGATGGAGGGATCTGATCTTTCTGAAGCAAAAAATGAAGCCTTCTATATGGATGATATGGGTCTTCCTGCGATAAAAGTTAAGAAAAATTTCCAAGTATATAAATTGCAGTATCATGAAGGTTCAGAAATTGTGGAATCTCTTAAGCGACTTGCCTCGGATACCACGGCATCTGCTTCAATGCATGAGGATTTACTGCAGGCTGTGCAAGGACTGCAGTGGATTAAGGCAACCAATTCTCTTTTATTCTCAGGGCTCCCAGAAACTATTTCGGAGATGCAAAAAATCATATCTACCCTTGATGTGCCACTGAGGCAGGTGTTTATTGAGGTCTTAGTGATTGAAACAGATGTCAAAAAAAGCCTGGATTATGGTTTGCAGTGGGCAGCTGGCGGGCAGCTGGGAGGGCGCTTTGGGTTGGGAGCGGGTAATTTTGCCCCTGCGAATGTGCCAGCTGCATCTACGTTTTCCTCAATTATGCAGGGGATTAGCCCTTCAAATCCCCCCACGGGACTAGGTCAGATACCAGTAGTCCCCGGATTCGACTTGGGAGTTATTGGTGATCTTATTTTGCATAAAGGAAAGTCTTACCTAACTTTGGGATCTTTGGTGACAGCGCTTCAGGCTGATGGAGATTCAACGATTGTACTTAATCAAAAAATCATCACTCAAGATAATAAGCATTCCAAAATTTTTGTGGGTGATAACATTCCTTTTACCGGTTCTGTGGTACAAACTGTCGGTCAAAGTCAACAAACCACGGCCAACATTGAATATCGTGATGTAGGGGTAAGTTTAAATATTACACCTATGCTAGGAGAAGGAGACGTGATTACCTTAGACATTGCCGAAGAGATTACAGAGGCAGTGGAAGATAACGGCTTTACTTCATCTAATGCGACAGTGGGGGGGATACGCACTACGAAAACAAATATGCTTACCCATGTTCATGTTCCGGATAAGCATTTTTTAGTATTGAGTGGAATGATTCGTAATGCCAAATCTAACTATAAGGCTGGGGTTCCTTGTTTGGGATCTCTTCCCTGGGTAGGTTCTTTATTTTCTAAGAATAAAAAGCAGGATGAAAAGCGCAATATTATTATTTTCGTCAGGCCCCAGATTATACATTCTTTTAAGGATTACGAAAAAATTACGACTGCTCAGGAAGGGGTATACGAAAAACAGGCTAATGCTAAAGATTTTCGTGAGGCTGTGCACTCTCTTCCCTCCATAGATTGAAAAATTAGTTGCAGCATTTGAGGTTTTTAGTTTAAAAATATCCTTTCGTCACTCTCGATTTCGAGTTTTTTTTCTCTTTTGTTGAGAAAAACACTTCCAATAAAAGTGGGCGATCTTTAATATTAACCCCTTTGGATTGATAGCTCAGCTGGATAGAGCACCCGCCTTCTAAGCGGGTGGTCGCAGGTTCGAGTCCTGCTCAATCCAAAATTCTTTTTGTTTTCGGATTTTATGAATTTATCGAAATCAGGACCCTATCAAAGCCCCTCTTCTCAAAGATTATTAGGGGACTATACATATCGCTTAAACACTTTCGAAGACCTCACTGATATGATTGCAAAATTCTCCACGGAGAATTTTCGATCTAAGGGAGAAAAAATAAAAAGTGAACTCATTAATCAGACCCTCTGTGATCTTATTCAAAATGAACAAGAACCTTGTTTTCTTTTAGGAGCGGCTATTGATTTTATTGACCGGATCAAAAAATCAAATATTCTATTGTCTTATTCTTTGAATCATTTTGAACTTTGGTTAAATCAATTTTCTGGTCTGTCTTTCGAAGAAAATTATAGGATACGTGGCAAAATTGTGGGAAAATATGTGCCAAGGGATGCTTATCAAGGCATTTTTCCCATAGGAATGGGAAAAATGTATCCGGGATCGCACTATGTTACAGCACACGGCTCCCCTGATCTAGATACCACAGTGGCTTCTTTTTGGGGTTGGGTGGATGCTTTTGGGGCGAGGGTCAGCCATGGTTTGCATGTGTGGAATATTCCGGGAGGGCCTCCTTCATCTCAGGTGGAGATAGGGTTTCTTTTTGATTCTTTTTTTGGCCAGAGTATATTTAATCATGCCTCTAAGAGCAGAACTAGTTTGGCATTATCTAGCCTCGATTTAATGAGTCAAAAGGGTTTACTAAAAAAAAGGCTTGAAGAATCCACATCATCTATTGACCACGAAAGAAATACAAATGCGGTAGTGGTTATTGATAGAGAAGGGCACTTTATAGGGGATTGGCGCAGCGTAGATGTAGAAGGTGTAAAGCAAGTGGTTTTACAGCTAAATAGCTGCTTAAGATGGCTTGAGAGTTACCTACATTCTGAAATAGTTTCCCTTTTCGCAAAAGAGCATCTTACTCGATCAGATTTTTTATCTTTTGCTCATAACCTTTTTGGAAAGTCACTTTCTGAGTGTGAAGTCTTAAAAGAGCTTTCCAAGAAACAAATTACCCACCTTAATGATTTTTTAATAAAAGTATTAAAGGTCTCTGGGGGATTAGCGTGTTCGTATTGTGAATTTGCAGAGGCTATGGCAAAACTCGGATTAGAAGCTTTAGGACAATTTATTCAATTATTTGATGGGCTAGCTGAGTCATCCTTGTTTGATATTCATGATAGAGTAGTAGAAGTTAGACCAGAGATTTTTAACGCTTTAGAGAAAGTAATTTTAGGTTTGGAAAAGGCTATTCAGCAAATCAAAGACTATACGGATACCTTATCTATAGCTTTAGATATTAAAAAAGATGTATTGGGACATACCCCCCAGATCATTAGCTACCGTGCTGATGTAGATGAGATAAAAAATAAAATGTCTAATTATTCCTATCTTACAGTTACATCTTCAGACGAAGAAGGGCGGCTGCAACCTTTGGGCATCATTCATTCTGTAGATGTGCAAAAGGTAGTGCTAGGAACAGTGACCTTACGAGATTTTTGTAATCGAGAAGAAACAAAAATTCCAGCCTATTTTGAGGTTATATCGGTCATTGATCATCATAAAACAGCCCTTTCTACTTCTTCAACACCCATGGCTTTTATTTCAGATCAGCAATCTTCTAATGCCCTAGTAGCTGAGAAAGCTTTTGAGATCAACAATGCTTTTAGCTTAGAAGGGTTGAGTCTTGATCAGATGCAAACGCAGGTAAAATCATTAATGGAGGATATGACGTCCTCAGAAAATAAAAGAGTTTTGCAAAAACTTTTGCAAAAACAAATTATAGCCTCTTGCCAGGGTGATTTTTTCGTTCACCCTCATCGTGAATTTTTAGAATATCTACACTGCTTTTATGCTATACTAGATGATACAGATCTTCTTTCTAAAATTTCATATAGAGACTTAGACTGTCTTGCTTCATTGATTAATCGTATGAAAACTATTGCTGAAGGTGTTCAAACAGAGGTGATCCTGTTCGATGATTTACCAAGAGACTCACAGTTTGTCGCAAGAGCTGCTAAGCGCATTTTGCAAAATAGAGATGTCTACTCATTATACAGAAAAATATATCATCTAAAAGAGCAGAATATTGAGGATAATCTAAGACTCTGTGTGAAAGGGGAATTTTCATCGGTATTTGCAGATACTAAAGAGCAAAATGGATGTTGCCGTGTGGGACAAACTAAGTTATTTGCTAAAAATTACCCTACCTACTGCGCCAGTGCTCCTGAAATTCGCGCTCTTTGGTATGCGGATGCTAGAAAATTTCATCAAGAAAGATCGGAATTCGATCTGCATATTCATATGGTCAGCACAATTCCAGGTGCGGAGGATGTATTTGCTGGCACTGAAGGAAGCTATGATCACAAAGATGAATTATGGCTTTGGATTCCTACATCAGAACAAGCAGTAGAACATCTTAAAAGCTTTCTCAACGCCTTTAAACAGATCTCATTCCTCGCAAATAATGACCTTGAAATAGAATTCTTAGGAAATAATGCTAAGGAGCTAGAACTGGTATTTAAAGAGAGTTTCTTTTCTGTGCCTAAAAAGACATACGAATCAGATAAGAAAATAAGCATACCTTTAGCTGTGCTTAGATACAAAGCGGGAACACTGAATTCTCGTAAGGCGATGATATCGCCTTACTTACCTAAATTAGGTTAATAGGCTATTCGTTCTCGTCTTCTGGGATAGAAACCTTTTGATCATCTTCGATGATCTCAAGGTTTACTCTCAGGCCGTTGCGGCTAGCTACAGACATAAGCAGGGTACGTATCGCGTTGATCGTCTTTCCTTTTTTGCCGATGATCTTTCCTATATCAGATTTTTCGACAGCGAGTTCTATGATCAAGGTATGAGTTCCGCCGACTTCATTGATTCGGACTTTATCTGGGTAGTCCACAAGATTTTTTACAATGTATTCAACAAATTCTTTCATTTTTCGATCCTTATTTGAATTCTGAAACGTAGCTTCACTCGCAACGGATTGGAAAAGATTCCAAATTTTAGAATAACGAATGAATGAAAATATATCTAGGTATAATTAAAAAATAATTTTAGATAAATGTAGGGTCAGCTATTTTTTTCGAGTTCAGTAGGCTCTAAAATGGGTTCCGAAGGGCTTTTTTTTCTAATAAAACCAAAGAAAAATAGGGCGGCTGCTACCAGAAGAGAAATACTTCCAGCCCAAATCGGGCTCCAGTGGCTTGTACCTACAATAAAACCAGAAATCAAAGGACTGAAAGCAAAAGCACAAGAATTTACAGATGCAAGAATACCTAAGGTTTCTCCTTGCGAGTTATCTTTGACTTCGGAAGAGACCATCGCTGAAGCAGTAGGAAAAATGAAGCTTAATAAAATTTGCTGCAAAGGAATATAAAGCCAAACGCGTGAGTAGCTACTATCAAAGAGAAGAATGCCTATACACAAACTAAGTCCTGCAAGACCGGTAACATATAAGATAGGAGGTTTGACATATTTAGATACAGGTCGTAAAAAACAGCCGCAGCTTAAAGCATAAAAAATAGCAGCATAAGCATAGAGGGTCCCTACTTGAGAGGGTGCAATCTTGTATTCCTTAATTAAAAATATTGGAATGAACTCCCAGAAAAATGACCAACCAAAACAAAATAAAAATACGCATCCGAATAAAATTTTAAGATTGTTATTGCTAAAGGCTTTTACAAAATTTTTAGCTCCTTTAAAGAAGCTAATTTGACAATTTCTTAGATTTTGGTTGGGCTCTTTAAAATAGATCTGGACCAAAATAAGGCTTAAAAGCCCTACTACTGCAGCCAGTAAAAAAGGAGCTGCAAATCCTCCTAAAGAGTTGATTGTGCTAAATTTACCACCTAAATAGGGCCCAAGGGTAAAACCAATTCCACAAGCCATATGAAGAAGTCCGAAATTTTTTACCTTTTCATTTTCGGTGCTTATATCAGCTAAGGAAGCGCTAATTACAGCCACATTGCCAGCACCGATACCTATAGCAACTCTTGATAAAATTAACCCCACTAAATGTCTAGACTGAGCAGCAAAAAACGAAAAGAGATAACCTGCTACCGTGAGGATAAGGGTGATTTGCATCAGAGGACGTCTCCCTTTTTGATCGGAGAGAGCTCCAACCATAGGAGAGAAAAAAAATTGAGCTATCGGCATGGCTGATAAAAGAATTCCCAAATAAATACCTCTTCGCAGGTCTGAATCGCTAGCTGAAGAGAGTAGATATCCATCTTCGAAAAGCATGGCTGAAAACATAGGATACACTAGACCAAAACCCACCCAATCTAGGAAGGTTACCAAGAATAGTATGAATAATATCATTCTTTTTTTATGTGGATGCATTGGTTGATTCTTGTGTTTTTCGATTAGCAACAATTTCTTTTCGCTTAGGAAAAGATATCTTAATAAAAAATTTAACTAAAGCATATGAAAGAAGATTTTATTCTGGCAAGGGAATTGAAGATATTTTTTTTAAGGAAGAAATTCCCAGAAGATTTTCATGTCTACAGGCAGAGGAGCGGACAGCTGAATCTTCTCTGATGTGAAGGGATGTACAAATTGTACTTTGGCTGCATGTAGGAGCTGTCTTTTTACTGCCAATTTTTTATTTGTGCCCTCACTTCCATAAACGGTGTCACCTAGCACGGGAGCCTTAAGGTGTTTGAGATGAACACGAATTTGATGTGTTCTGCCGGTAATTAAGTCGATCTCCACCAAGGAGAGCTCGGCAGATTTTTTGATAACTTTAATATCACTGATAGCCTCTTTTCCATCCGGCTCTACAGACATCTCTTGCCTTCGAAAAGGGTGTCTTTTTATCGGAGCGCTAATCCTTCCCTCGGGTGGTGTACCGACAGCTACAGCCAAATAGGTTTTACGGACTTGTCTTTGGCTAAACATGTTTACTAAAGCCCGGTGGGCTTCCGCTGTTTTTGCTGCTAGCAACACGCCAGAGGTGTCTTTATCAAGACGATGAACGATACCAGGGCGTAGAGGGTCTAACCCGCTATTTTCAAGGTGTTGGCAGTGATAAAGCAACGCGTTTACAAAAGTAGAATGGGGGTGTCCTGGGGCTGGGTGAACTACCATACCAGCAGGTTTATGGATGGCCAAGATAAAATCATCTTCAAAGAGAATATCTAGAGGGATATTTTGAGGTTCTAGATGGATCTCGGGAGTTAGCTGGAAACATATTTCGATTTCATCCCCTTTAGAGAATGTTTCCCGCTTTTTCACTCTTTCACCGTTAACTAATACGTTACCCGTTTCAATGAGGTTTTGAAAGTAGGTACGAGAAAATTGCGGGAAACGAAGAAAGAGGAGCTTATCTAAACGCAAGCTTTCTTCATCCTTCTCTATCCAAACGGCTTCCGTAGAATTCATCTTTTTGGAGTATCCTTTTAAAACTTCAAGGGAGATATTATACTCTCTTAAAGTTTAGAAAACAAAAAGATTTAGTCGGGATCTTCCCCCATTTCTATTTTTTTGAGTCTATCTTGAGATTTCTTCCATTTTTCATCCGCGCGCTTGAATTCGTAGATCATCATATTTAAAAAGTTTGATATAAATTTGTTCATTTCTTCTTTGGTAGCTCCACCGGGGAACATTTGGGACCAAGCACTTTTGGATGCTTCCTCATCTGATGAGCTCGAAGATGAAAAATCAGCAGGCTGGCTTTCGGAAGGGGGCAAAGAACTAGGTGTATTTGAACGCGGTGGGGGATTAAAATGGGGTCCAGAGGTGTGAGACATTGGGCACCTTATTTATTTTAAATATAAAATATCTGGTTTATAATTTTCTTTGTAAAGAATACGGAATATTTTATCAATATAACTAAAAAAAAAGCCACACTCTCGAAGTGTGGCTTAAGAAAATGGTATGAAATTAGAGTGAATTTACTCTTAAGGAGTTTCACAGACTAAGGTATCATAGCAATTTTGCTCGTTGTACTGCTCTTGCTGCTGTGACTGGGATTGCTCAGAGCTCCACTCGGTGCTTAGGTATTGCCATTCTGACTTTTGAAAATCGGGGCTTTGATAGAATGCTTCATTCATTTCTGCTGTGTTTGAGTAGTAACTACTTGTGCTAGAAACGGATGATACCATACATTATACCTCTTTGTTATCTTGGATCTTACTTAATTTTAGCTTAAAAAAATTAATTTGTCAAATTTAAATTTTATATAAAATGCTAGCTTAGAGAGTTGTAAATGAATGACTTAAGTATAAAATATTCCGAAGAAAACATTTCCATTTTTTGGAACGGGGTTCACTGGAGAGATATTTCCAACTATCTTTACATGAACGTGTTAAGAAAAATACCCCCTTATTCTTGCTGGAAAGAATTTGTTGATAATTTTTCCGATCGAGAGAATAAAGAAGCTAAAATGTTGACTTTGAATATCTTATCTAAAAAATCCTGTTTTACAATTGAGTTATTTAAAAAATTAAAAGAAAGAGGCTTTTCTGATCTGGCCGTAAATCATGCCCTAGAATACGCAGAGAGGATTGGCGCCTTATCTGATGAAAAGAAAATTATGTACTATATCGAAAAAGCCATGCAAAAGGGACGCTCTGAGAATTGGGTGCGTTCTTCTTTAAAGATTTATCAGCTAGATGAGGTCTTGATCGACAAATGTTTTAGCAACTATCCTGGTAGCAGTAAAGAGGTCATCAGATCCGTGATTGAAAAAAAATGGAAGTGGAAAATCAATAAGGACCCTCGTCAGAAAAAGAAAATGATCCATTATTTTCTTAGAAAGGGGTTTAGGTATGAAGAAATCACGGCTGCGCAGGAAGAAAGCGAATAAGTGAGTATATGGAAAACTTAAGTGTATTCATCCTATGGAATTAATTCTTGCTAAGCTTTATAAAAAGCTCTTTTAGGCAAATAAGGCGGTAAAGCTCTATGCGCGTTGGGGTTTTAGGAATAAATTATAAATCATCTCAGCTAGACATTAGAGAAGTGCTAGCGAAAACAGCACATATGCAAGTGGCTGAAGGGCATTGGAATCTCTCCGATTTTTCCTATGTGCTTCTCTCTACCTGTAATCGCACAGAAATTTATTTTAGTGCCGAAGATTTAACCCTTGCTCACACTAGACTTATTGCTCTACTGCGCTCAGAAGTGGGTTTCGACTTTGAGCATTGTTTATACTCTTATTTTGGAGAAGAGTGCTTTACCCATCTTGCCAAGGTAACTTGCGGTTTAGACAGTGTGTTATTTGGAGAGGCGGAGATTCAAGGGCAAGTGAAAAGAGCCTACGAGAGTGCTTGTCATGGCCAAAAGCTCCCTTCTTGCATGCATTTCTTATTTCAGAAAGTATTAAAAATAGGTAAAAGAATTCGTTCAGATTACCAATTGCCAAGAAATAAAGTCACTTTAGAAGGTGTTGTTTATGATGTATTAAAAGCTTTTTTCCCATCCAGCAAAACACCCAAAGTCTTGTTTTTAGGTAATTCTGAAATCAATCGTATGGTTATAAAGTATCTAAATACAAAAGGGATTAAAGATCTTTCTTTAGCTACCAGAGCTGAGGTTCTAGCAAAGCCTATCGTTCAAAAATATGATCTACAGTTATTGGCTTGGCGTTATATTGAGCAGTGGGTGAATTATGATGTAGTCATCTGTGGGACGAATCAGACTAATCATTTACTGACGAGAGATCAAGTTTCTTTGTTTTCGGAGCCTGCTACTTTAATTCCTACTTCTTTGATCATCGATTTAAGTATGCCAAGAAGTGTCGATCCAGCCCTTGCCAAGCATCCACAAATAAGCTTATTTAACATTGAAGAAATTAATCATTTTGCCAATCAAAAGCAGAAAATTACCATTCTTGAAAAAGAGAGAATGAAAGGTTTTTTACAGTCTTTAATTGCTATGCAAATTTTTTGCTATCATAAGAAAAAAAATAAAGCCCAAGAGAGCGGGTTATACTCACAAGTTTGGTAGTTTTTTTACTCCACGCTCTGAAAACAAGCTCTAGTGCAGTAGGTTATATTATTTTTTACCTCTAGAGTGGTGCTAATAGCGCAGCGGAAAAATATGCATTTCTCCGCTACCAAAGTGAGATCCCATTAAAAATCAGCGTGACCTGGATATCTTGGAAAAGGGATTACGTCTCTAATGTTTTCCATCCCTGTAGCAAATTGAATAAGCCTTTCAAACCCCGCCCCAAACCCAGCGTGAGGAACAGACCCATATTTTCTTAAGTGTAGATACCACCAGTAATCTTGAGGGTGCAGGCCGAATTCTACAATTTTTCTCTCAAGGATATCTATTCTCTCTTCCCGTTGACTTCCTCCAATCAACTCACCAATTTTTGGGACTAGAACATCCATGGCAGCAACTGTTTTTTGATCCTCATTCATCCTCATATAAAAGGCTTTAATCTCCTTCGGATAGTCCGTAAGGATGACAGGCTTTTTGCAGTACTGCTCTGCCAGAAATCTCTCATGTTCAGACTGAAGATCACATCCCCAGCTCACAGGATATTCGAATTGCTTATTAGATTTTAGTAAAATATCAATAGCTTCGGTATAGGTTAGGTGCGCAAAGGGAGATTCCGCTACGTGACGAAGTCTCTCAAGTAATCCGGTTTCTACATATTGATCAAAGAAGCTTAAATCCTCTGCGCAATGCTCTAATATATACCGAATGGTGTACTTAAGGAATGCTTCTGCGCATTCCATATCCTCTTTGAGTGTTGCAAATGCCATTTCAGGCTCAATCATCCAAAATTCTGCAAGATGTCGCGAAGTATTGGAATTTTCTGCACGGAAAGTAGGTCCAAAAGTATAAACATCAGAAAGAGCACATGCTAGGGTTTCTGCATTAAGTTGACCAGAGACCGTCAAATAAGCAGGCTTTTGAAAAAAGTCTTTGCTAAAGTCAATAGTTCCGTCGCTGTGTCTTGGCGGCTTATTGACGTCTAGGGTAGTAACAAGAAATTGGGCCCCAGCCCCTTCACAATCCGATGCCGTAATAATAGGTGTTTGGACGTATAAGAAACCACGGCTTTGAAAAAAGTGATGAGTGGCATATGCTAACGCATTCCGTACTCTAAGGATAGCTCCTTGAGTGTTTGTCCTAGGTCTCAAGTGCGCAATAGTCCTTAAGAATTCAAAGGAGTGCCTTTTCTTTTGTAGGGGGTAGTCTTCTGCGGAACAGTTTCCAAAAATTTCAATATGGGTAGCATGAACCTCCCATTTTTGTTTATGTCCTTGTGGACTTTCTACAAGGGTTCCCTCCACACGCACAGAGGCTCCGGTCGATACGGTTTGCATCAAAGCCTCATAGGCAGGGATGCTAGCGGAAGCTACTACCTGAATACCTGAGAGGGTAGAGCCATCATTTATCTCAATAAAAGCAAAAGCCTTTTGGTTTCTTACAGTTCTTACCCATCCACATAAGGTAATAGGTTTTTGAAGGTCGGAGGGGGCAATATTTTTTATTTTTATTCTTTTCATAAAGATCGTCTCTACAGGTTAGCAAATTCTCTCAACATAGCTATCTCTTTTGTCCAAAGAGAGGGCCCATCTGGTGTTTCTAAATATTTAGGAATTTCTCGAGTTTTGGGGTTTTGCATGAGTGCTTTGAAGCACGCAATCCCTATTTCCCCTTCCCCTAGGGGAGCATGGCGATCTCTTCGGGAAGCGAAAGGCTTTAGAGAGTCGTTCAAATGAAACGCATATAAAAAATCGAGTCCTACCGTTTTATCAAACTCTTTGAGGGTAATATTAAGTGCGTCAGCATCTCTGATATCATAGCCTGCAGCGAAAATATGGCAAGTGTCTATGCATACACCAATAGCAATAGCGTGTTTTACCCCCTCGATGATATAGCCAAGATGCTCGAATCGGTAACCTACACAGGACCCTTGGCCAGCGGTGGCTTCTAGTAAAATACGAGTGTCTCCTTGATTAATTTCTTTTTCTAAGGATAGCAGGCTCTCAATGATAGTATCTAAACATTGCTCTTCGGAAGAATGTAGAGCAGAGCCTGGATGAAAGTTTAGGAATGACAGCTCAAGAGCATGGCACCTTTGGATTTCTTCCTTAAAGGCAAACCTACTTTTGGCTAAGTTGTCTGAATTTGGACATCCTAGATTAATTAAATAGCTATCATGACTCATGATTTTCTGTATGCCGAGTTGCTGCTGAAGATCTATAAAGGCAGCAGCTTCTTTTTCATCGATGGGTTTATTGTTCCATCTTTTTTGATTTCTGGTAAAAATTTGAATAGTCGTAGCTCCGATTTCAGCCCCTTGCAAGAGGGCATTTTCAAGGCCTCCTGAAGTGGATGTGTGAGCGCCGATAAGAAGTTGATCTGAGGGGGATTTTTTCATATAAAACTTTCTGTTTCAAAAAAGTTAAATTTTAGGAGATAGTATAGATCTTTACAAGATACAATCTTTGGAGGGCACTTTGCCAATGAAAAAGGATTCAGTAAAAACGGTTTCCAAATCATCGATGTCCTTTTTATCGGGGACCTTAATGAGTCGTATTACCGGGGGGCTGAGGGATATTTCAATGGCATTTTGCTTTGGTAGTTCAGGAGCATTGTCCGCTTTTATGGTAGCTTATCGTTTTTCAAATCTTGCTAGGCCACTCTTTGGTGAAAATCCTGTAGCTTCAGGTTTTATTCCTCACTTTGAATATTTGAAAAAACAATCCTCCGAAGAAGCGATGATTTTTTTTAGAGATACATTTTTTTCTTTATCCTTTTTTTTAATAGGTATTCTCGGTCTAGCTGAATTCATTCTTTGGATTCTTTACCATTTCTCTTCCATATCTAGCTCTTCTAAAGAGGTTCTGCAGACGTGCTTGATTATGCTTCCTGGTGGATTATTTCTTTGCCTCTATGGAATAAGTGGGGCTTTTTTGAAATGTGAGAAATTTTTTTTCCTACCGGGTTTTGCTCCCGTTGCCTTTAATCTTGTGTGGATTATTTCTGTATTTTACTTCAAAAATGAACCTGCTTCTAAGGCCATGACAGGTTTGTCTTTCGCTATGGTTCTGGCTTTTTTTTTGCATTGGGCTGTATTACTTCCTAAAATGTTAAAGATTATAAAGGGATCGATGCCTTTGAGAAAATTATTTGCCGTCCAGCTTTTTTCCGCAGAGGTAAGAAAGATTATTAAACCTTTCTTTTTAGGTATCTTAGGGGTGGGGGCGATTCAAATAAATAATGCTCTTGATGGGATATTTGCAAGGTATGCTTCTCTTGAAGGGCCCGCTTATTTATGGTATGCCATTCGTCTTGAACAGCTGCCTGTTGGTTTATTTGGCGTGGCTCTTTCTACAGCATTACTTCCAACTTTAGCAAGATCGGCTGCTGATGAAGATTTAGGTGAATTTAAAGAGTTTTTAGTATACGCGCTCCGTAAAACAATGGGACTACTCGTGCCATGCACAGTAGCTTTGTTTGTATTAGGAGCTGCACTAGTCAATTTTGTCTACGGTAGGGGTGATTTTAGTGAGTATGCTACCTATGAGACGATCCTTTGCCTTTGGGGGTATTCTTTAAGTGTAATTCCCTCAGTGGGTGTGATGTTAATAGCTCAAGCTTTATATGCAAAAAAAAGTTTCAAGGCACCGGCCCTTACCTCTCTTGCGTCAGTAGGGGTTAATTTAATATTAAACTATATCTTTGTTTTTTACTTTAGTTGGGGGGCCATTAGTATCGCGCTTGCTACAAGTGTGGCTGCCATGGTGAACTTTTTTATTCTCTCTATTATCCTTCACAAAAAAATGGGAGCACCCTTTTTACTAGATGCGATTGGAAAAACTTCATATGGGACTTTAATCTGCAGTCTTTTTGCGGGTTGCTTAACAATAGCTCTCGGTTATTTTTTTGCCAATGATCCTACTTTATCGATGTTGATAGAAGGTCGATCTGCACATTTTACTCGCTCATGGCAAGATCAATTTATGGGTATTTTCGTTTTGGGTGGATTCTTTGTGCTTATTTTATTGTCCTATGCATGGCTTGGAAGGGTTCAAGAGATTTTATCCGTTTTTGGTATTCAAATTAAAAAAGAAGCTGCTGAGGACTGTTAAAGGCGTATTATGATACTTGTCATTGGATGTGGATATATTGGTAAGGCATTTTTAGCTTTGCGTGGTGAAGCTAAGCGCCAAAGCATAGCTTGTACGACTTCACAAAATAAAGTAAAGGAGTTAAAGTACCTAGCTTCTGAAGTATTGGTTCTTCCTGATGAAGAAAACTTAAGAAAAGCGATGGATCAAAGCGAAATAGCTCTTATTCTTGTGGCTCCAAGTACTAAAGAGGAGTATGAAAAGGTTTATCTGGGCACGGCTAAATGGATGAAAAATTATTTAGCAAGTCGCAGAAAAAAACTACATTTACTGGTGGCAAGTAGTACGTTTGTCTATGCATCATCCCCAAAAGAAACGGTTACAGAAGATGAGCTTTTTGTATCATGCCATCCCAAAGCTTCCCTTTTGAAAGAGACTGAAGATGTGTATTTATCTACTGTTAATGAGTTTGTGTCTGTTGCTATACTGCGTCTTGGCGGTATATACGGTCCAGGGAGGGAGCTCTTTGAGAGAGCCTTAGCGGTTTCGGGTAAACAGCTTCCAGGTAGTGGTAATGAGCCCACCAACCATATACACAGAGATGACGCTGTTGCCGCATTTTGGCATGTTATCGATCAAAAGCTTACAGGCATTTACAACGTGACTTCGGATTTTCACCCAATCAGAAAAGATTTATATAAAAAATTATGCTCTTCTTTGGGAGTAAATGAGCCTACGTGGAATCCAAATCATTGTGCTGAGCACGGCTGTGGTTGTAAAGTGGATAGTCAAAAGCTTAAAAAAACAGGGTTTACGTTTTTGCATTCAAATGGATTTTAAAAAAAAAGCAGCCTTTTGGCTGCTTTAAGAATCATCCAAGCTTTTATGACTTTTAGCTAGTGTGAGCTAAGAATTCGCAAATCAACGGAATATTGATAGGGAGAGGTAAAGGAATTTGATCCGTATGCGGAGATGCGATCAAAGATCCTGAAAACTTACCTTCATCTAGCGATAGATATTCAGGGATATCTCTAGCTGTGAGCTCAACGTTTTGCTTGATAAGCGGGTTAGTTTGGGATTTTGCTTTTACGGAAATAACCATACCTGGTCTTACGAAGAAAGAGCGACGATCTACTTTCTTACCGTTTACAAGGATGTGTCCATGGGATACGAGTTGTTGTGCCCCGAAAATCGTACTTGCAAAACGGAGTCTATAAACTACGTTGTCAAGACGGCACTCGAGTCTTTCCATGAACGCTTGAGGTGTATTTAATTTAGATTGCTCAGCTTCTTTGAAATAGCGTGTTAGTTGTTTACGGCTAAGCATGCCATATACAGCTTTAAGCTTTTGTTGTTCATCTAGCTGCACGCCGAAGTCAGATTTTTTCTTACGTTTTGCACCATGCATCCCTGCTGGATTAGGCTTGTGCAATAAAGGGTTGCGGGCGCGTCCGAAGATGTTAACCCCAAAGCGACGAGCGATTCGGTTTTTTGGGCCAGTGTATCGAGCCATTGTTTCTCCTAGTAATTGGTACTGTCAACATGGAAGACACACATCCTATTATACGTTCTGCTTTTAAAACAAGTGTAATTTAGGTCGAGCTTCCTTGAGAAAAAAAACTTTTTTAGGTTAAAAAAAACTTTTTAAATTTCCCTTGTGTATCTTTGAACAGAGATCATAGCATAAGCAAATTTTCTAGTAAAAGAGAACCTTTTTACCAGCGTGAAAAGATGGAATTTCGCTTGAGAAATTACAAATACCCTTCTATAGTTTTAGAAAAAATTAAACTGTTTAGGGTCCAAAGCTATGGAATCTTTCCAACTTTATTATGTAATAGCCTTTTATATCTTCACTGCCATAGAAGATCCAAAGGCAGAGGTGAAAAAGCATCATGAATTTTTTAGCACAAGAGATATAAGATCAAGGATTTACATTTCTCATGAAGGAATTAATGCTCAGATGAGCGCTTCTAAGGAATCAGCTCAGGAGTACATGGACTGGATGAAGCAGGATGAAAGATTCAAAGGCATTGATTTTAAAATCCATTTTTACAAAGAGCACGCGTTCCCAAGGGCTACAGTCAAATTTAAAAAACAGTTGGTAGCGCTCGATAGAGAAGTAGATATCCAAGAGGGTGGTCAGCATTTGCCGGCAGCCAGATGGAAAGCTATGCTTGAGGAAAAGGATAAAAATACTATTGTTATCGATGTAAGAAATGATTACGAGTGGGAAATAGGTCATTTTGAGGGTGCACTAAAGCCTCAGCTAGATACTTTTCGTAAATTCCCTGAGTATGTAGAAGAGTTAAAAAAAGAGTATGACCCGCAAAGCACAAGGGTGATGATGTACTGCACGGGTGGAATACGTTGTGAATTGTATTCTGCTCTGATGAAGAATGAGGGATTTGATACCGTTTATCAGCTCGAGGGTGGAGTTATCAAGTATGGTCAAGAAGCAGGTAGTGATCATTGGCTGGGTAAGCTATTTGTTTTTGATGATAGACTTTCTGTTCCCATAGCGGAAGACGCAAAGGAGCAATTAATTAGTAAATGCAAATATTGCTGCGTATCCACAGATATCTATTACAACTGTGCTAATATGGATTGCAATGAATTGTTCCTTTGTTGTGCAAAGTGCGCACAAGACCATAAGGGATGCTGCGGAGAGGAGTGCGGCTCTTCAGAACGTCTACGTCCTTTGCAAGAAGATCAAGATAGACCCAAACCTTTCAAGAAGTGGTACTATTACGAGAATGTAAGAGTGAAATAATGGATAGAATTTTCTCTTGAGTTGGCTCTGTTACGACGGTAAGGCCTGGTTTAACACCATGTTCCGAAAGCTCAAAAGCTTTCATGGTGTTACAAATCCTTCCGTCGAGGCGTACACCGATTCCCTTAGCAGAAACCATGTTTCCCCAGTCACCAAACATTTCCAAAGACATTTCACAGGCGGTAATTAAAAATAAGATTTTTTTATCGGGATTTGCATAAATGCTTTCGAACAATTTTTCCCCTATATAGTGAATGGTCGGAATAAATAGGGGAATGACACGATTCGAAGGAAGGTGGTTTACTATTTTACCGATAAAGCATTGTGCACAGACTGGATGCTCCGGATCATGGATGCAATGCTCAGAAAAGCGTTTGGAGGGACATTCAAAAGGTTTATGACAGTAAGAGAACCCCACAAGAAGAAGAGCATGGTCCGAGGACGCCTCGTGAATAAACTCTTCAGAGTTTTTTAATCCGTAGTAAAAAAAATCACCCTCCCTTAAGTAGCTTTTCTTTTTGCGGTAAGAATTAAGTAATTTTGATAGATGGGTGATAGGATTTTTAAAGAAAAAGCGCAGAAAAATTTTTTTATGATCATAGCGTAGTAGATACCACAAACTTTTTATCCGAAGGAACCTCGCAGTATCTTTTGTTATCCCTTCCATTTTTGGTAAGCGCGAAAGAGTTTTTAAGGGATATTCCTTGGAAAGAGAAATTGATTTTTCATCCCAAAGTTTTAAGGAGGAGTGGATATTAAGCTTTTTGTTCATGTATGGTATTATAAACATTAAGAGGTTAAATGTCTGAATTGATTTTTTCTTTTGAAGTAGAAAAAAAAGAAAAAGAGAATTTTTTGGTCTTGCATGTATTGGATAAAGCACTGGGTCCCTCTAGAATCATATATGCAGATAGATTCAAAAAGCCCTCTCTTCAGGAAAAAGAACTATTTTCGCTATTGCTCAAAGAGCATTTGAAAATGCTGGGTATTTCTGCTTTGAGTGGTATATTAGAAACTGTTTCTATTTCGAAAATTAAAATCTCACCCACGAAAGCACTTGAGGTCATTAAAGCTTTAGCTATAGCTAAAAAATTAAATTACAAAAACAAGAGTGTTTTTTTTAATCCCTTTGCCAAGGTTGAGGTTTTTTACAAAGTAAAAAACGATCAAGGGCAACTTGAGGTGCAGGGATTTGTACGCATAGAAGAAAAAGAGCATACTTTTTCTTCATTGGACATTTTTTTCTCTACAGAGCCTATGTGGTGTCTTATAGATCAGATGGTAGTCCCGGTACGTATATCGGATAAAAATTTATTTCATAGAGTATATCCTTCAGGGCTTTACCTAGAGGGTAAGAAGAGAGAAGAATTTATAGATTTTTACTCAGACGACGAAGAGGTGAGTATACAGTGGCAAAATGTTTTTGAAGGACAAAGTCCTGTAGATGGCTCTGCTATTGATGCTCTTCCTGTTCTTAAATTGCAGGATACTCACGGATCTTTTGCTAACTTATTTATGGATTACGGTAATTTAGGATTTGTCTGTTTTCATGAAGGTAGGGAAAAATTTAGAAATCTTTCGCTAGAAAAAAGCTGGGAAAAGGATTTACTGGAAACTGGTTTTCAAAAGAAAATAGTGGGTAGTTCTTTTTACTACTGCCCCTTGGATCAAGTAACGAAAACTTTGAGTTTCTTGTTAGAAATTGGATGGAAGGTGTTAGATACTAAGGGTAGAAGAGTGTGTCGTCATAAAGAATCAGAAGTGAAAATACTTGAGCAAGACGGTGGAGTACTTGTAAAAGGAAAGGTTCGATATGAAGATCACGAAACAAATCTTCAAGATGTGGTGGGTGCATTTAATCGACGAGACAGATTTGTGGAATTAAGTCCTAATGCTGTGGGTCTGATTGATAATTTAAAAATTGAAGAAGAGCTCACCGATCTCACACTTGCACACATAGACAGTGAAGGTCTTAGATTCAAAAAACATCAGGTAGGTCTTTTAGATGGATTGATTCAAAAAAAGCATGCCTCCGTCGTTTCGCTAACTCACCCTTTAATCGATCGCATAAAAGGCTGTAGTAGTAATCTGTCTATAGAGGTTTCTCCCCTATTCCAAGGAGTATTATATGCCTATCAGCAAGCTGGTATAGAGTGGCTTGGTTTTTTGCATCGTTTTGGTTTATCTGGATTGCTAGCAGACGACATGGGATTGGGCAAAACAATACAAGTGCTTGCTTTCTTATCTACAATAGATCTCAAAGAACCAGTCTTAATTGTAGCGCCCACTTCACTGCTATTTAATTGGCGACGTGAGTGGGAGAAGTTTTTGCCTACCACAGCAGTGTATATACATAGCGGCAAGGAAAGATTAAGGACAAAAGACGAGATCAGCGGGCAAAAAGTCATACTCACTTCTTACTCTTATTTAAGGATTGATCGGGGTTTATTTCAAAACAATGATTTTGATTGCGTTATCCTTGATGAAGCGCAAATGATAAAAAATCCAGATAGTCAAGTGGCAGAAGCTGCCTGCTGTTTAAAGGCTAAGATGAAGTTGGCAATCACAGGAACACCTGTAGAGAATCGCTGGGATGATATGTGGTCATTATTTCATTTTTTAGAGCCTGACCTGCTAGAAACAAGAAAAGAATTTCATGCTCAAATGATGGCCGCTCAACTAGATGATCGTTACTTGAGACGAGTTAAGAAAAAAATAAAGCCCTTTCTTTTAAGAAGAACTAAAGAGGAAGTGTCCTTAGATCTGCCGGAAAAAATTGTGCAAACCGTCTGGGTGGAAATGTCTTCTCTTCAAAAGGATTTTTACGAGGGATTGCTTACTAAGGGACGACGTATTCTAAAACAAGTAGAAGCTGGAGAAGCTGCAAGTAGAATGCAAGTTTTAGAGGCTCTTCTGCGCTTACGCCAAACATGCTGTCATCCTTATCTTGTCGATAAAACCCTTCAGCCGCAACCTGAAGTAAGTGCTAAGATGGAAAGAATTCTTCTCGATATGGAGGAAGTTGTAAACCAGGGTAGAAAAGTAATTATCTTTAGTCAATTTACAGAAATGCTAGCACTTTTGGAAAATCAAATAAAACAAGCAGGCTACAGATATGCTTATCTTGATGGTTCTACAAGAAATCGTGAGGATGTGGTAAGATCTTTCCAGGAAGATCCTTCCGTCAAAATCTTTTTAATGAGCTTAAAAGCAGGCGGTGTGGGTTTAAATCTTACTGCTGCAGACTATGTATTTATAGTAGATCCATGGTGGAATGAGGCCGCTGAAAAGCAAGCTATCGATAGAGCATATCGCCTTGGCCGCCGTGAGGTGGTCGTGGCACGTAGATACGTAACGGCGGAGAGTGTAGAAGAAAAGATCATGAAGCTTAAAGAGCAAAAATCTAAAATGGCTGAAAGCCTTACAGATATGGAAGGGGATCTTGCTACTTTTGGGATGCAAGATCTCTACCTTTTGCTACAATAAATCATTCTTTATTCGTTTTGTCCTGCTCTAATATTTCTTGAGCGGCAAACTTCAGTGTTTTTAAGCCCTCTTCGAACCCAATCTTTCGAAGTAGGGTGTCTAAAAAACGAAATTCTGCTACGAGCTGATCATTCACTGATTCTAGCTCAGCTATTCTTTTTAGAAGTTTATTTTGATCCATATTTACCTCCGCTTTTCATATAAAAATATGTAGCAATAAGTGTGCCAAGTCGAATTCTTTGGAAAAAAAAGGAGTGGTTCATAGAATGAGCTTTAAATAGCTATTTATTTCTTTAGGAATCCCTTATGAATAGATTAAGTGTACTATTATTTTTATCGAGTCTCTTGCTAAGTGGGTGTCAAGATAAAGAAGAAGAGCACGTAGACTGGGATAGAATTTCTCAGTTATTTGATGAAGAAGAAAGTGTGGAGTGGGAAGCT
>JBEIFG010000002.1:0-25935 GCA_040382555.1 Chlamydiales bacterium
TCTGCCTTACCACTTGGCCATGCCACCTTAGTTAAGATAAGTTGAAAATTATGCAAAATGAAGCTAAATTTAGTCAATTCAATTATGCTGTTAGCTTACGAGAAGCTTGAGGTTAAGCTTTTGAAAGGTTAATTTTTCTTTTTTCTTATGGGGGATTATCATGTTAAAGAGAACTTTAACAGATCTGTCATTGATTTTAGATTGTGATATTCAAGATGATCGAATCATAGAGGGGTACACAGTAGATAGTAGAGAGGTAAAAATTGGCTTTGTTTTTTTTGCTCTCAGAGGAAGTAAAGTAGACGGGCATGATTTTTTAATAGATTCATTCCATCGTGGTGCCATCGCTGCTGTCGTAGACAGTTCTTTTAAAGAAAATTTTCCGGGTCATGTACTTCTAAGAGTAAATAATCCCCTAGAAGCGCTGCAAGGTTTAGCTAAAAGGGAGCTAAAGCGTCAGTCTAAGCGAATCGTGGGGATAACTGGATCGGTAGGTAAAACAACGACGAAAGAATTCTGCTACCAGCTCCTGTCTTCTAAATTTAAGGTTTTTAGGACCCCAGGTAATGCAAATTCTCAGATCGGCCTGCCTTTGTCTGTTTTAAATCGAGGAGAGTTTGATGAGGATATTTTAGTTCTTGAGATGGGGATGTCTTCAAACGGGCACATCAGTAAGCTGGTAAGTATAGCTCCCCCAGAGCTTGCCGTGATTACAAAAATCGCCCCAGCCCATATAGAGTTTTTTTCCGACGGCTTAGAAGGTATCGCTGCAGCAAAATCGGAGATTTTGACCTCTTCTAAAACAAGCAAAGCTATAATTAATTGGCAAGCTCGATCTTTTTTAGCTGTTTCTAAGACCGGAAATATGGAAAAAAGATATTTTTTTCTTCGAAACACTCTTTTAAATCATAATATTCACTCATGGCTTGAAGAGGAGAATGGAGATCAGAGATATGTAAATCAAGAGGAAAAGAGCCCCTTATTTTCTATGCCTTTTGAAGCAAAGCATCTGCAAGAAAATCTTCTGGCTGCCATTGAAGTGGCTAGATATTTTGGATGCTCTTGGGAGGAAATTCTCTCTAAAGTAAGAACTCTCTCTCTTCCCGAAAATCGTTTTGAACGCATAGAAAAAAACGGAATCATCTACATAAAAGATTGTTACAACGCAAATCCAGAATCCATGATGGCCGCATTGCAAAGCCTTCCTAAGCCTAAGCCAGGAGGTAAAGTTTATGCTGCCTTAGGATGGATGGCAGAGCTTGGAATTTTTAGCGAATTATACCATGAAAAAGTAGGTGATTTTGCAGCTTCTTATGTAGATGTCCTATATTGCCTTGGTAAAGAATGTGAAAACACAAAAATTGCTTTTGAGAAAAAAGGGGGGGTTGCTAAACATTTTTTCGATCTTGAACTTATGAAAAAAGAGTTAAGAGAGTCTCTGAAGGAAGGAGATGTTGTTCTAATAAAGGCATCTAACATTGTTCAATTAAGTAAGATCTTAGATGATGAATAAGAAATGTTTAATTTTGATTTTGTTTTTTTTACATCTCCTCGCTAAGATGCAAGAAATCCTGATTTCTTTCTGAAAGGAACCATAGTCGTGCTACTACTTTTGATCGAATTCTTACATAACTGCGGAATCAAAGTTCCCTCAGCTTTCACTTTCTCTTCAACAAGGATGATTTTATCAGCTATTACTGCTCTTTTTTTTACTGTGTTTTTAGGACCTGCTTTTATAAAAAAGCTTTATGAACTTAAAATAGGTCAATCTTTGAGAACGCAGGGATGCCCTGTTCTTGAGCAGCTCCATCAAAAAAAGAAGGATACCCCCACAATGGGAGGCATTCTTATTTTAACTTCAATGTTATTTTCTATGATTTGTTGGATGAATTTGAAGTCAATTTTTACCATCATCTTACTATTAACAACGGTAGTTTTAGGTCTGCTTGGAGGGATTGATGATTATCTAAAACTTAAGTTTAAAAATTCTAAGGGGCTTTCCGCTAGAAAAAAACTGCTTGTGCAATTTATTCTTGGTAGTGCTATCGCAACTTACTTATTATGGCCTAGCGCTACTCAATCTACGCATCTTGGCAGTTGGTTTTCTCCTCCTGTAGCAAAACAATCCATACAAAAAATTGAGAAAGAAAGTGGTAAAACTGAGTTTTTTGCTTCGACCCTTTCCACTCAAGAATACCAAACTCAATACTACCTTCCTTTTTATAAAGAACCTATTTTTATCTTAGGTGGAGCCGGTGTGATCATTGCCTTTTTTTTGACTACTTTTGTCATCACAGGTTCATCAAATGCAGTGAATTTAACAGATGGCCTGGATGGTCTAGCTGCAGGATGTTTGATTATGGTATCTTTAGCGTTGGCTCTTTTTGCATTCATTTCCAATAACTTAGAGTTATCAAGATATTTGAATCTTTTGTATATAGAAGATAGTGCGGAGATCGCTGTGTACTTACTTTCGATGACAGGAGCGTGTCTTGGTTTTTTGTGGTATAACGGTTATCCGGCGCAGGTATTTATGGGGGATACAGGATCGCTAGCTCTTGGGGGGATTCTTGGAGTAAGTGCCGTCTTGCTTAGAAGAGAATTACTGCTAGCACTTGTGGGGGGTGTGTTTGTAGCGGAGGCTTTATCTGTAATTTTACAAGTTGCTTCATATAAATTTAGGAATAAAAAAAGAATTTTTTTATGCGCTCCCCTACATCATCATTTTGAATATAAAGGTTGGCCAGAGACCAAAGTCGTATTGCGTTTTTGGATTATTTGCTTATTTTTGGTAATGCTTGGAGTAGCTTCTTTAAAGTTTCAGTGAGATTATGCACATGAAAAAGAAAGCCTTAATTTTAGGTATGGGCAAAAGTGGCCGGGCCTCAGCTTCTTTTCTAGTAACAAGAGGCTATGAGGTAATTGGTCTGGATGAAAATATAGAAAGATTATCTTCGATGCAGGAAATTAGGGATTTGGAAAAAATTGGAGTCTATGTATTTAGCTCTAAGGATCCTGTTAACATCTCCAGTTTTGATGAGATTATTATTTCTCCTGGTATTCCATCGAATGACCCTTTGCTTATAGAAGCAAAATCCTGTCACATTCCCATTCTGGGTGAGGTTGAACTTGCTTTTCGCAATATCCGAAATCATAGATGTGTGGGAATTACTGGAACCAATGGCAAAACCACGGTCACCTTACTAGTTACTCATATTTTAAACCAATGTGGATATAAAGCTAGATCCCTGGGAAATATCGGTAATCCAATTACAGAAAATGTGGATTCACTAGAACCTGGTGAAATCGTGGTGGCAGAGCTAAGCTCATACCAGCTTGAAACCCTTACAGCTAAAGTTTTTGACGCTGCAGTTTTGTTAAATGTGACACCTGACCACTTGGACAGATACAAAAATATGGAGGAGTATGCGGGCGCTAAGTGCAGATTACAGGATTGCCTAAAGGATCAGGCTCCTTTTTTTGTTTTTAATGAAGCATCTAAAGAATTTGGTCACTTACTCTCTAAACATTATACTACTTTTGGGGATGATATTTCATCACAATACTGGAGCAATGGTGAAATGGTAAAAGAATTCGATCATTTCGAATTCTTTTTACCAAGTCAATACCACCAAATGCCAAGACACGATATTATGAATATCCTATCTGCATGGTGTCTTTGTAAAACCCTTGGCATAGAAGCTAATGCATTTCTTAGCGCAATTCAAACATTTACAAAGCCCTTGCATCGCTTAGAATTTGTTAAATCTATTCATGGAGTTGAATTTTATGATGATAGTAAGGGTACGAATATTGATTCGGTAATACAGGCTGTAAAAGCTATGAAAGGTCCTGTGTACTTGATTGCAGGTGGTGTGGATAAAGGGGTTTCGTACACGACCTGGAAGGATCCTTTTACAAGAAGAGTTAAAGAAATCATAGCCTTAGGTATGGCAGCAGAAAAAATTTATAAAGAATTAGGCAGTTTTTTTAAAGTTACCATAGTAAACTCAATGGAAGAAGCAGTTCTTAAAGCAGCCTCAAGCGCTGTTTCTGGTGAAAAAGTGCTTTTATCACCAGGCTGCTCTAGTTTTGATATGTTTAGAGATTATGCTCACCGAGGTATAGAATTTCAAAGGTGTGTAAACCAATTAGAAGAGAGGAATCAATTATTATGAGCCGCAGAGATACAATTATCGTTGCGGCACTGATCAATGCAGGACTTCTTATCATCCTTTTTGTCAGTGCTTTGAAAAATCCAGGTCAAAATGAAAATAATGTAGTTCCTTCAAAAAGCAATTATTCTGTAAGTAGGGATAACCATCCTAAAAAAGAAGCCAAAGCTTTTAGTGGTGATGAGGTAGAGCAAATATTAAATCAGTTTAATAAACAGCCTCAACAACCTATCGTAGTTTTGCCAGATTCTTTAGCAGTTGAGGTGAATGAAGAAAAGGGGATCTTAGCTCAATCTGAGACTACACCTAACTTTATTGAAGATCTAAATACTTTATCTAAACCATCTTCACAAGCATCAGAGCCACCATCGAATGTCATAGTCTCAGAATCAAGCTTGCAGGAGATCCATGTGAAAAAAGGGGATGTTCTTGAAAAGATAGCAAAAAGCTGTAACATTTCTGTGCAGGATTTGATTAAACTTAATAAATTGTCTTCAACTAATTTACACATTGGTCAGGTTCTTAAAGTTCCCGTGGGTTCTTTAAATGCTAAAACAACCCCATCACAACCCCAACCTACAAGCACCCCTCAAAATGCATCTACAGATCCAATAGCTAAATATTATGTAGTAAAGCCTGGAGATAATCCTTGGACTATTGCGGTAAAAAATCATATGAAGGTGGAGGAATTACTTAAGTTAAATAACATGGATGAAGCAAAAGCTAGAAAATTAAAACCTGGTGATCAAATACGAATACGTTAAATTTATGAATCGAAAAGGGCTAGTTCTTTTAATTATCATTTCTTTGATTTTTTCAATGGGCCTTTTAATGGTTTTTAATACCACAGCTGCAGAGGTTTTAGATCGCTCACTGGACAAAAATATTCACCATGCTCTTATCAAACAGCTTTTATATGCGGTAGTTGGTGGAGCATTATCCTATCTTACTTACAGCATCGGCTATCACAACATTTTAAAATTAAGTGGTCCTTTACTTATTTTTTTTTCCTTTCTTTTGATTTTAGTATTAATACCTGGTGTAGGAATGAATATTAATGGGGCTAGAAGATGGATAAATGTTTTTGGAAATTCATTTCAGCCTTCTGAATTTGTTAAATATTTAGTTCCGATATATTATTTACATTCTGTGACCTCTTCAGATCAATCTGCTACATTTAAAAAATTCATTAAAATCATGGGTGTCTTGTGCATTCCCCTTGCTTTGATACTCATTGAGCCTGATAACGGGACAGTAGCAATAGTACTTGCAACAATGATGGCTATTTTTTTAGTTACCCGCTTGAAATGGCTTTACTGGGCGCTTCCCTTAGTAGTTCTTTTAACCGCAGGGGGATTAGTTGCATCTCAAATGAGTCACGTTCCAGATAGAATACGCATTTATTTGCATCCTGAACTAGATCTACAAGGAAAAGGACATCAGCCCTATCAAGCTAAAATTGCAGCGGGTTCAGGTGGGCTAATTGGAAAGGGATTCGGAGAAAGTGTCCAAAAAATGAATTATTTGCCCGAAGCAAGAAGCGATTATATTGCTGCAATTTTCGCTGAAGAATTTGGTTTTTTAGGCATGTTAACATTAATTTCAGCTTATATTTTAGTAGGGTATTTGGGATTTTCTATTGCTTTTAGTGCCAGGGATTTGGAGGGATTTTATCTTGCTTGTGTGTTAGTTTTTCTTCTTTGTTTTCAGGCATTTTTAAACATGGGAGTGGTTTCATGCCTTCTACCAAGTAAGGGAACTAATCTTCCATTTTTCAGTCAGGGAGGTTCTTCCCTATTGGCCAATTTTATGGCTATGAGTATCTTGTTTAATATCAATGCATCAACAAAGCAAAAGGCTCATGAGTAAAAAAAAGGTTCTTATAGTTGCAGGTGGAACTGGTGGGCATATGTTTCCTGCTCAAGCTTTGGCTCTTGAGCTAATAGATTTAGGCTATGAGGTCAGTTTTGCCGGTGCAAAACTAGATCAAAATCAATACTTTCGAAGGGACCTTTTTAAGTTTGTATCTATTGTGTCTGCAACCGTAAGAATGAATAGTGGTATGAGTTTACTCAAAAGTATCTCTATCCTTTTTTTAGGTTTTTTGCAGTCGATGAAGTTCATAATATCTTATAAACCAGACCTTACTATTGGTTTTGGAAGTTTTCACACAGCACCTCTTTTAGCGGCTTCTGTGTGCGTTCGTTCTAGATTTATCTTGTTTGAATCTAATGCATTGCCGGGTAAAGTAAATCGATTTTTTTCAAGATTTTCTCAGATGAATGCCTTGCAGTTTGAGCAGGCTCGCAGATATGTTAAGGGGATCACATCTCAGGTCTTCGTTCCCTTTTGGCAGCATAATCAATATGCAGAGGTGTCTAAGCAAAATGCGCTTAATTATTATGGCCTAAGTAATAAGAAATTAACTATTTTGATTTTTGGAGGATCGCAAGGTGCGGCTTCGTTAAATAATGAACTACCCAGAGCGATTTTTGAACTTATATCACTTCATCCAGATATTCAGGTGATTCATTTTTCTGGAGCTTCCGCTGATGTAAACAAGATTTTTCAATCCTATCAAAATTACCAAATACCAGTCTGCGTGAAAAATTTTGAAGAGAGAATGGAGTATGCTTGGTCCGCAGCAGATGTAGTTATATGCAGATCTGGAGCTGCAACTATAGCAGAAATTTTAAGATTTTCAATCCCATCTATTTTGATACCCTTCCCAAAAGCCTCTGAAAATCATCAAACTATAAATGCTATGGCGTTACAGGAGATAGGGGCTTCATTATGCTTGCAGGAATCAAAACTTGATACTCATTGTCTTCTGGACGCACTAAGGAATCTTGCTCAAGAAAAAAATAGACTCAGCATGAAAAAGTCGATAGAAGAATTTAACCAAAGCAGTCAGAAAGAAAAATTGGTGACATTAGTTCAATTAGTGTTAGAAAAAACTAAGTAAGGTGCATATGACAGAAGCTTATCATTTTATTGGCATCGGAGGAATTGGTATGAGCGGGATAGCTCGTATTCTAATTGAGCAAGGTAAAAATATCACTGGTAGTGACTGCTCTTGCTCAAGAATTACGCAAGAATTAACTTCTCTTGGTGCCCGTATCTATTTAGGACATAATCCTTCTTATGTGCCAAGCAATGCTACTGTAATTTATAGCAGTGATATAAAAAAAGATAATCCCGAATATATGTTTGCTCTGGAAGCGGGATTAAACCTTATGCATAGATCTGACTTACTTGCAAATTTGATGAAGCAATCATATACAATTTTAGTTGCTGGCACTCATGGAAAAACAACTACTTCAGCGCTTCTTGCTCATGTATTTGCTCAGCTAAATTGGTCTCCTACGTTTGCAGTAGGGGGTATTTGTAAAAATTTTGAAACAAATGCCGGAACAAGCACAGGAAAATACTTTATTGCAGAAGCTGATGAAAGTGATGGATCTTTTTTAAAATACTCATCTCACGCTGCTATAATTACAAATATCGATTTAGATCATTTAAATCATTGGAAAACAGAAACGCAATTAATTGAAGGGTTCAAAAATTTTGCCAGTAAGGTCATTGATCAAGATTTGCTTGTGTGGTGCTATGATGACATACGTCTAAGTCAACTAAACTTGCCGGGTATTAGCTATGGATTTAATCAACATGCTACTCTAGTTATTAAAGACTTCAAACAAACAGAAACTTACTCTTCATTTCATTTATTTGAAAAAGAAGGAAAAATTGAGTACATAACCTCCCCTTTGATGGGAAAGCATAATGCTTTGAACGTAGCAGCTGTGATTGCTTTAGCAAGAGCCTTAGGTGCTGAGTGGAAGGATTTAAAAAATGCTTTTATGTCATTTAAGGGAGTAGGCAGAAGGGCGGATTGGATTGGATGTTCAAAACAAATTGATGTTTTTGATGATTACGGCCATCATCCAACGGAAATTAAAGCTACGCTGGAAGCTTTTAAAGAGAAATTTCCAAGTAGAAGATTAGTTTGTATTTTTCAACCTCATCGCTTCTCAAGAACAAAAGATTGCCTCGAAGAATTTATAGATTGTTTTACAGACGCAGATGTAGTTGTCCTTACTGAAATTTACCCGGCAGGTGAATCTCCGATGGATGGGATAGATGGTTTTAGCGTCTATAAAAAAGTCCAAACTCACAAGAAAGAAGAAGTTTATTTTTTTGAAAAAAAATCTTTAATCGAATTCATATCTAATTTTGCTAAGCCGGGAGATGTTGTACTTACTCTAGGAGCAGGAGATATCACAAAATACGGCAGCTTGCTTTTGCAGAAATTAGATGCAATTGAAGGGATCTAATAATGGTTTCTCCTAGAATTTCTCTTTTGCAGGCCCTTTCTTGGATCGTGGGATCGACTTTTTTAATTACGGGATCAGCGTACATGTTCATTCAAGATAGAATCTTAAAACCCACCTCAAAAGAACAGAAGGATCCAGTAATTACAGCATTGATTCAAACTGGACCCCAAAGAGAAGCTCTAAGATCAGATTATCTTGCGGAATTAATCGGTATTTCGAGAGATCGCCCAGTAAAATTTACAAAATTCGATATCAAAAAGGGATTAGATGCCCTGTTGAGTTCACCTTTGATTCAGCAGGCTAATATAAAAATAATCAAACCTTCTTCACTTTATGTAGATTATGCAGTAAGGCAGCCTATAGCTTGGGTATATGACTTTGAAAATATGGGGATTGATAAAGAGGGTTTTTTAGTTCCGATGTATCCTTTTTTTCCACCAAAATGTCTCCCAGAGCTTTATCTCGGCTTATCGGAATTCCAGCAGGCACCCTCAGAGAACTTTTTCCCCACTGCCAAATGGAATGCTTCCTTACAAAGTCCTGCTTTGGATTTAGCTTTTGATATATTACACCGACTTCAGCCCTTTGCAAAAGACCTATTTATAATCAAAAGAATTGATGTATCTAAAGCTTTTGAAAAAAATTTAGGATTGCGTGAGATTGTTATTACTGTAGAGAATGAGCTCATTTTATCAAAAGAATCTGCACCCGTTTTGCTTGTTCACTATTTAAGGTTAAGTGCCAAAAATTACCCCCAGGAACTAGGTAACTACTCAGAACTTCGAAATAAGATCATCGAAGAAGATGTTTCGAGGCTAACTCAAAATAATGAGAATTCAAAACAAAAAATAATAGATCTGCGGCTTACTTGTCTTGCATTTATAGAAAATCTTTGAACTTTTTTGTATGCAAAGGGTTTTTACTAACTTACTAAAGTTTTTAAAGTTTATTTTTACAATGAGTCTGCTTTTTTTCTTATTGCTGATTTTTTTAGGCTTTGATTGCAATATTTTTTCGAATAAGAGAAACTATCCTAAGTCTGCTTTCCTCCATTTTCGATGCTGATAGATGGAATAAATGAAAGAAGGATGGTTAAAGCAGATCAATTTATGAATATTGCAAAATAGAAAACTAAAACCATTTTGGTACTATGAAAGAGTTTATCGCTTATCTAATCAAAAATTTAGTAGACAAACCTGACGCTGTGGACGTCCAAATCATAGATGGGCAACAAGGAACCATTATCGAAGTTAGAGTTGCTGATGAAGATGTAGCTAAGGTAGTTGGAAGACAGGGTAAAACAATTAAATCTCTTCGAACGATTGCTATGACGGTTGGAGCCAGATTTGGAAGACGTGTGCGACTAGAATTAGTTCACTAATTTTTAAATATTTCTTTAAGACCTCTTTAAAATGAAAAATAAAGAGGTTTTTTTTATTTTATAAATAAAAAGATTTTCTCTTATAATTTCGTTAAAAGTATATTTCTCCATTCATTCAACTCCTTATTAGGGTATTTTTTGTGAACGCAGGTTCTGTTTTAAATGAAAAACTTTTAGAAATCTTTACTTCAGACTATACCCTTCCTCTTGTAAAAAAAAATAAGATAAAGGACCTTCGTCCCAAGGTCATTGTCATTTCAGGCCCCACAGCTGTAGGAAAAACAAAATTATCCCTAATGATTGCTAAAGCTCTCGGGGGTGAAATTATTTCTGCAGACTCTATGCAGGTTTATAAAGGCATGGATATTGGGACAGCTAAAGTGAATTTAGAAGAGCGTAGCTGTGTGACTCATTATCTTATAGATATTCGAGAGATATCCGAAAAATTTAATGTCGTTGATTTTTATTTTGAAGCTCATCAGGCTATTCAAAAAATTTTAGCGAAAGGGGCTGTCCCTATTATTGTGGGTGGGACTGGTTTTTATATCCGTGCTCTTATGTATGGTCCGCCAAGTGGTCCACCTTCAATTGCGAATGTAAGAGAAAAACTTGAAAATGAAATGGCTGATAAAGGACCACAGATTTTATTTGATAGACTAAAAAAGCTGGATCCTGAGTATACTCTTACGATAACACCGAATGACAAACAAAAAATTATCAGGGGATTAGAGATTATTACGCTTACAGACAGAAAAGTGTCTTATTTTTCCAAGCAAAGCTCTTCTGATATGCAAACTTATGATTTTAGATGCTGGTTTCTATTCAAATCCAAAGATATTCTTTACCAAGCTATAGAAAAACGGTGTGACGATATGATTCAGCAGGGATTATTAACTGAAGTTAAAAATCTTAAAGAAAATGGGTTAGAAAAGAACTCTACTGCCTGCCAAGCCATCGGCTACCGCCAATGCTTAGACTATCTTCATACACTGCAGTCTGATAAAGATTGGCAAGATTTTATCCTTAAGTTCAAACAAGCATCGAGAAGATACGCCAAAAGGCAATTTACCTGGTTTAAAAAAGAAGCTCTTTTTCGCTGGCTCGATATGGAGAAAGTATCCTTTGATACTGCTGCTGAGTTGCTCATTCAAGATTATGAAATCTCTTTTTAGCTCCCCATGATTCCTGAATTTGCTTTGCTTTAAACAAGTCATAATCTAAAATTTTGTCGATCAACTCTGTGTTATTAGTTTCAAAACCCCTTATTTACACCAAGCTTGCCATGAACAACGAACAAAATCAGCCTAATCAAGATTTATTCTTATCAGACAGTCAAAACGATTCTGCGCAAGAGATTGCAGAACCTTCTACAAATAAATCTGAAGAAAAACAATCTTCTGAAAGGGAGCCTTCAAAAGCGTTTAAAGAGCTTTTAGAGTCTTTGCTATTGCATTCAAATACAGAAGAAAAAATTAAAGCAGTACTTAATTTTATGAAGCTAAGTCTTTCCAATCCTCAGCTGCCTAGATTCAGAGACTTTTGGGATGCTAGAAGATTTTGCCTTCCTATGTTTAAGGAGACGATGAATGCGAAAACGAGAAACGATCTTTGGGTGGAATATTTAAATATTTCTACGGAAGCTAGAAGATTAAAAGAAATTTTGGATGAGCAGTCTGCTTTTGCCTACGAGCAAATAGATCTAGCAGTTCAGTCTCTGGTTAAGGATTTGCAAAATTATGATGATCTTCATGCTCAAATAGAGAAAATTGAGGTTCCCTCGGAGTGTACAGCTTTAGTGGATAATCAGATTCAATATGCAGACATGCAATCCCATCTTCAACTTTTAAATACTTTTGCCTCTAGAGTCAATTCTCTTAGAAAAGAAGTGATTAAAACAGAAATGAGAATCAAAAATAAGAATAAGCTGTTTGAAAAACTCTCTGCTGCAGGGGATTTGGTTTTCCCAAAGCGTAAAATCTTGATAAAAGATATTTCTGATCTTTTTGCACAAGATGTATCGAAGTTCACTCTTCGCTACTTTGAAAAACAGGATCCTTCCCTTCCTCCGCTACATACTTTGCGTGAGGAGATCAAAGGATTGCAAAATTTTGCAAAATCATTAACTCTTAATGCTGCCACATTCAATGAGACAAGACTTAAGCTTTCAAATTGCTGGGATAAATTGAAAGAATTTGATAAAGAGCGCAAAAAAGATATGCTGGAAAAAAGACAAGCTTCTAAGCAAATTTTTGAGTCTATTCAAGAAAAAGTCCAGCTTTTTGCTCAGTTCTGTCAAAACATACCTGCTCTTTCAGAAGTTCAAGCTCAGTTCGAAGAAATTTTGGCTTTAATAAAAGCTTCTAAGATGAACTTTTCTGATCAAAAGACATTAAAAGATGAGCTATTCCTTGCTAAAAAACCCGTGCTCGATAAAGAAAAAGAGCTTCAGCAGGAAAGAGAGTTAAAGAGTAAAGAAATGGATATGCAAAAAAAGCAGAAGATCATCTCTTTTAAAGAAAATTTAGAGACTTTGCTTAAAGACGCTCCATCTATGGAATTAGATCTTTTATTGACTAAACAAAAAGAAGTAATGGATTCATATCCAGCCTTAAATTTAGTGAAAGCAGAAAAGCTTCAAATGGATGCTTTACTAAGGAATCTAAGGGACGTTATCGATGAATCTAAGAGTAAAAAAATTCTCTCCCTTTCTGATGGAGATAGAGAAAAACTAAATGAGCTTTCAACCTTGCTAGTAGAAAAAAGGCAGAGGCGCGCAGAGATAAAAAATCAGATTGAATCATTTAGAAAAATTCTTGGTGGATCTGGTTTTGATTTCGAAAAAGCAATGATGTACAGAGATCGCTTAGAAGAGGAAAAACTTGCTTTAGACAAGATTGACTTGGTAATCCGTGAAATTGAAGAAAAAATTTCTGAGATTGAAGGGTAGTTGCTTGCAAGTAAGTGTTTTTGATCTTGACCGCACCTTAATAAAAAGCAATAGCAGTTTTCAGTTTTGTTTTTATCTGTACAGAAGAGGGGTTTTTTCTATATCTCACGTTTTAAGATCGATCCTTTTTTATATTGCGCACAAGTTTTTAGGACTTTCTTTAACAGAATTACATAAAAAAACTTTTGACAGTGTGCTAAGGGGAATGGTCCTGAATGATATTGTAGGCTATGTAAAGGAATTTGTGGATCACTGGTTAGCCAAAGATCTATATTTACCCGCCATTTATGAGCTAAAACGAGCTCAACACCTCGGTTATTATACCGTTATTTTATCGAACTCCCCGAGTTTTTTAGTTAAGTTTATCGCTGAGAAGCTCGGAGTGAATGAGTGGGCAGCCACAGAGTATGAAGTTGACAAAGACGGAAAGTTGTGTCACATTGCGCATATATTGAATGGGAAAGATAAAGCTTGCCGTACGGGTGAAATCATCCAGAGGCTCGGTTTAACTGTCCAGAATGTAACAGCTTATTCTGATAGTTTCTGGGATTTGCCTCTTTTAAAATTTGCAGGAAAAGCTGTAGTAGTAAATCCTGATAAAAAATTGTTTAGAATATCCCAAATACTAAATTGGCAAATATTATAAAGAATGAAAGTTAAAAAAATTGGTTTTTTTGGTGGAAGCTTTGATCCAATCCATAATGGCCATATACACTTAGCTTTGTCTCTTCTTGAAAAACAACAGCTGGATCAAGTCCTTTTCTGTCCTGCATTTTTATCTCCATTTAAGCTCGATAGTCATCCTCATGTGCAATCTCATCATCGTCTTGCGATGACCAAGCTAGCTATCGCCTCACTTCCTTTTTTTTCTGTCATTCCCTCTGAAATAGAAAAGGAGAGTGTTTCTTATACTATTGACACAGTCAAGGGGTTAATAGATCAGCTTTCACTCACTGATCGAAATTTTGCGATACATCTTCTTTTAGGAGAAGACATGCTTAAAAATTTATCTAAGTGGAAAGAGGTAGACAAGCTTTTGTCACTAGCCCCTCCTTTTATAGCTAGTCGCAGCTCTGCACTAACCATAGATCCTAAATTGAGTAAAATTTCTCGGGATCTAATTTTCCAGGGTTTTACCAGAACCTCTCTTTTAGACATCAGTAGCACCGATATTCGCTGTAGATTAAAAAAAAATCAGTATTGCGGTCACTTGATCCCAAGTCAAGTTTTAGAATATATCCACCTAAATCGTTTATATTTATGAGGAATTGATGGAAAAAGACGAATTAAATATTTTAAATACGATAGCTCAGACTCTCTTTGATAAAAAAGGGATGAATATTTTAGTTTTGGATGTTAAAAAGATTTCCTCTCTCACAGATTTCGTCATCATTGTCGAAGGTAATGTCGACCGGCATGTAATCGCTCTTGCTCAGGCGGTTTACGGCGCAATGAAAGATCTGGGTCATCATCCTTGTCACGAGCAGGGAATCAAAACAGGCGATTGGGTTGTTTTAGACTATTTTCAAGTGATGATTCACATTTTTATTCCATCCATTCGGGATAAATACCATCTTGAAGAACTTTGGAGAGAGGGAGAGATTGTTGATGTGGACATTGATTTATCCCATTCGATGAGTGGGGGTTACATAGGCTCAGCTAGCTCCGTTTCTTTTTAAAAAATCTCTTCTTTTCTCCTATAGGAAAGAGATTGCTAAATTATTGTTTTTTACGTATCCTGGTGGCTCAATGTATAGAGGATTTATGAAAAAAAAGCGCATTGTCATCACAGGAATGGGCATTTCGTCTTGTTTTGGAACAGATGTAGTTGAGTTTTATAATAAGTTGCTAGCAGGAACGAGTGGAATAGTTCCTATTCAAGGATTTCCTTGCGAGGAGTATCCTACAAGATTCGCAGGCGAAATTCAAAATTTTGATACCGGTGAATACCTAGATAAAAAACAAGCTAGAAGGGTGGATCCCTACATCAGGTACGCAATAGTGGCTGGCAAAAAAGCGCTTGAAATGAGTCAATTAACGGGAGAGGCATTCAATAATTTGGATAAATCAAGATCTGGAATTTTAGTTGGCTCCGGTATGGGTGGTATGAACGTCTACTCTGATGGGGTTGAAACTTTACTTACCAAAGGATTTAAGAGGCTTACTCCATTTTTTGTTCCATTTATTATAACCAACATGGCAGGTGCACTTCTTGCTATTGACTTGGGTTTCATGGGTCCTAATTACTCAATATCTACGGCGTGTGCAACGGCTAATAATTGCATTTTTTCAGCAGCCCAGCATATTCGAAACGGGGAAGCAGATTTAATGGTCTGTGGAGGATCCGAAGCGGCTATTTTACCTATGGGATTAGCAGGATTTGTAGCTTGTAAAGCCTTGTCTGAAAGAAATGAAGATCCTACCAAAGCTTCTCGCCCCTGGGATAAAAATAGAGACGGATTTGTAATGGGAGAAGGAGCAGGGGTGCTTGTACTAGAAAGTTTAGAGCACGCTTTAAAAAGAGGAGCTCCCATCCTAGCTGAGTATCTTGGAGGTGGTGTATCTTGTGATGCTAACCACATGACAGATCCAAGAGCTGATGGTCTAGGCGTTAAGCTTTGCATTGAGTCCGCTCTTAAAGATGCTCAAATCAAAAAAGAAAAGATTAACTATGTAAATGCTCATGCAACTTCTACTCTTGCGGGTGATTTAGCAGAAATTAATGCCTTGAGATCTGCTTTTGGGGAGCATCTAAAAAATATTAAAATTAATGCCACAAAATCTATGATTGGACATTGCCTCGGTGCAGCCGGGGGGTTAGAGGCAGTAGCAACAATACAAGCTATACGAACTGGAATGCTTCATCCGACTATAAACCTGGAAAATCCTGAAGAAGCAGTTGCAGACTTGGATCTTGTTCCGAATGTAGCTAAAGCCCATAGTGTTAGTGCTGCTTTATCTAATTCCTTTGGTTTTGGTGGCCATAATTCAACGTTAATTTTCGCTCCGTATACACCATGATAAAAGATGCATCTTTCGGGATTGTTCCTATTTCTAAAATGAATCAGGAATGGCAAGTTTTACTTATTTATCACCGAAATGGGAATCATTGGGGCTTTCCAAAAGGTCATAAAGAAGGAAGAGAAAGCGATTTTCAAGCAGCTTGTCGTGAGCTTTTTGAAGAAACTGGATTACATGTTCTAACTTGTCTTTGCGATCAGCCCTATGTGGAAAGATTTCATTTTTCTCGGTTTGGTAAAAAAATTGAAAAGACAGTCTCTTATTTTCCAGCTATGGTGTCTGGTAGAATATCCATCCAGCTTGAAGAAATTAGAGAAGCTACTTGGTTCAATTTCGATCAGGCTATTGAGCGCTTAACTTTTGAAGAAGCTCGCTCAATTTGCAGGCACGTTCGTGGTTTGGTAGATGCAAAATCTGGTACAGAGGCAGTATGATTTTTGAAGCAGCGAAGCAACTCCTTCAAAAATGTGTACCGACCAAATTCCCAACAAATATTGAGGTTTTCGCAAGACACTGCCATTTTTCTGACGTTAGCACTCATAAAAAGCGTCCCGATGGTTTTTCAAGAAAAAATTGTTTTGAAAACTTTGTAGCCACCCTTGAAGGTCAGAAGAAGGTGAATGTTACTTTTTTTTTAGATACCTTCTTCCCAATGAATTCTACTCATTTTATTTTAGAGCAAGATCGCTTTCCAGTCGTTCAATATAAGCAAGGAAGTGAAGGGGGTTCTTTTTGTTTCTTGCTAGATTATGTTTTACAGCAATCTTTTTCACCGGATACGATTGTTTACTTTTTAGAGGACGATTATTTGCATAAGCCAAATTGGCCTAAAGTATTGAGAGAGGCATTTAATCTAGAACATATAGAATATGTTTCTCTATACGACCATAGAGATAAATACTTCTTGAATCAATACAAGGGGTTAAAATCAGAGCTTTTTGTGACAGAAAGTGCCCACTGGAGGGAGTCTCCTTCGACTACCAATACCTACGCTATGAAATTTTCTACTTTAAAAAGAGATCAAGAGCTTCATTATGCATTTTCACGAGGGAAAAAAATTTCAGAGGATCACGCTAAATTTTGTGCTCTTAAGTCCCAAGGTTCAAGATTAATTACTCCTATACCCGGGTTTTCTACTCACATGGAGCCTGATTATGCATCCCCTTGTGTGGATTGGAATTTAGTGCAAAGTTCTACCTTAGCTTACTATAAAGCCCATCTATCGATAGAAAATTAAATAAAAAATATCTACGTAGAATAAATCTCGGAAAAAATGATAGACTTATGATAATTTTTTTCCTTCTATTTAAAAGGAGTGTTTAATGCTACTGTCTTCCATTTCATTTCCAGTAGGAACGGGGGTTCATACTAATCCTTGGTCAAAAGATTTATTTAGAGTTTTAGGAGCTAGTATACTTATTTCCCTTAGCTCTTATATTTCTATTCCTCTTTATTTTACGCCAGTACCATTAGTGATACAATCTCATGTCATTCTTCTAATAGCGGCGATACTAGGAAGTAAACGTGCATTCCTTGCCACTCTTGCTTTTTTAATACAGGGGAGCTTTGGGTTACCCGTTTTTTCTTCAGGAAATTCAGGTTTGCTTTACATGATGGGACCAACAGGTGGTTATTTGATCGGATACTTAGTTGCTGCGTTTGCTACTGGTTATATATTCGAAAGAATGAAAGAAAGAACTGCCATTAAAACGTTGGCATCTTTTGCTATGGGGAATTTGATTATATACATACTCGGTGCAGCATGGTTATCCTCTTACATAGGTCTTAAGCCTTCTGTTTGTTTAGGAATACTCCCTTTTCTTCTGGGAGATACCATTAAAAATCTATTCATATCTAGAGCTTTAAAGTCATTTTAATACACACATGTCCTCGATGAGATGTCTTTTTCATCGAGGTTTTTTATAATGCTTTGCGATTTCTAACTAAATTATCAGTTTTTTTTGCTATTTCAGGGATAGAGGATACTGTAGAAATATCTTTTGTTTTTGTTTCCAAATGGAAAGGACAAAAAACTTTTGATATTTTATTTATCAGAATCTCTAATTGTCTGTTAGCTGGCCTTACGTTTTGAGGAATGTTTCCAGGTGAATTAGAATTTATTTTCATAAAAGACCTATTTTTTTTAGTGATATTAAGTTTTCATAAATGTTTATCTTTTTTTATGCAAATAAAAAAGACAAATCTTTTATTCATTTCATTTCAAGCCCATCGTTTTTTTTTAAGGTTTTTGGATTTACTTTGTGTTTCTTTGCGAATCATGAATGCGATTTCCTCGATAATTGAGCTAATTGATTTTTTATTTTCTGCGGTAGTATCGACCTTTTTTACTTCTTTAATATTTTCTCGAAGTAGCTTAGCAAAGCTTTCTACTAAAGCAGGTAAAGATCTTTTTTCATAAGAATTTATTTTAATCTTTTTTTTCATAATACGCCTATATATTAAAACCTCTTTTAGATAACTAATATTTAATTTTATTAATTAAATCAATTATTTATTTTAAATTAATATTATGTTTATCTTATTTTTGTCTTTGCATTCAGAGTGTAATTTTGGCATTATAAATTTTTTTAGAGGATATGATGAGGTGGTATTGTGAAAAAAAGATCTAGAATATTGAGCTTTATTCTCTTTTGGTTGGCTAGGGGACTTTTATCTTTACGATACGATGTGTCCATAAAAGGGAGAGAAAAGATCTCTTTTAAGAAGAGTATATTATTTCTTCCCAATCATCCTGCTGAAATAGATCCTATTTTGCTCATGGTTTATTTAGGACCAAGCTTTTTTCAAAGACCTATGGTGGTTGAGCATTTTTATCGAATCAAGGGGTTCCAATGGATTTTAGATTTAATCGGTGTTATACCAATCCCTACCATGGAAGAAAAAGCAAATATTTGGCGCGGAAAGGAAGTAGCTAAGATCTTTTCGGATGTCTCTGATGCAATCCGTATCGGGGATAATTTCATGATTTATCCTGCAGGTAAATTAAAGGGCTCTGGCCGTGAATCCCTCGGAGGTGCTTCTTTTGTTCATAGTCTTATTCAAGCTTTTCCAGAAGTAAATGTGGTGCTGGTACGAACTACAGGATTATGGGGGAGTTGTTTTTCTAAAGCTGTCAATGGGAAAAGTCCAGATTTTGCAAAAACCCTTTTTTCGAGAATATCTTGTGTTTTAAAAAATGGTATTTTTTTTATCCCTAAGCGCAAAGTTCTTATAGAAATTGAAGAGGCTCCTATGGATCTTCCAAGGCAGGCTTCTCGGTTGATTTTCAATAAGTATTTAGAGGATTGGTATAATCAATATCCTCAAATCGGACCCGAGCCATTAACTTTGGTATCTTACAGCAGATTCAAAGATGAATTTTGTTCAATGCAAAATGCCATTTCATCGGGAGAAGGGGATGCGGTTGCCTCTTTATTGTCTATTCCTCTGGATATTGAAACAAGGATTAAAAATGAAGTCGCAGCTCTTGCGAAAGTCGATCCTTCTGTGATCTCAAGAAAGACACATCTATCTAATGATCTGGGTTTAGATTCTCTAGATATTGCCAATATTTATATTTTTTTAGATCGCACGTTTGATGTAATAGATTTCAATCCCGGCGATCTTCAATCTTTTGAAGATCTCCTTTTAGCAGTTTCTGGTGTATTGAAGGCTAAAACAAATGAGGAATCAAGCTACCTGAAATCCTTTAGATGGCCAGCAGAACCTTTTCGAAAAAAAATTAGATTGCCGGAGGGGAAAACAATTCCAGAAGCATTTTTGCGCTGCTGCGATTACATGGGAAGTGCAGCGGTAGCCGCTGATAGATCTACTGGGGTGATCTCTTATAAAAAAATGAAGCTTGCTTCTTTGGCCCTTTCACAAAAAATAGAGCAATTGCCAGGAGATAGAGTTGGGGTCCTTCTTCCCGCCTCAGTAGGAGCTTATATCACTATTTTAGCTGTAATGCTAGCTAATAAAATTCCTGTTATGATGAATTGGACAGCAGGAATTCGTGGGCTAGATCATGCCAGTGAAACCACGGAGATTCAGCACGTTCTTACAGCTCAGCTTTTTTTGGATAAAGCTAATTTATCAAATTTAGGGAAAATTGAGTCTAAGATCGTCTACTTAGAGCAACTAAAGAGAAGTCTTACCTTTCGTGAAAAAGCTTTAGCATGGATGCGAAGTAAAAAGAAGGCTCTTACGCTAATGAAAGAGCTAAAAATCAACCTCAAACCTGCATCAGACATGGCAGTAATCCTTTTCACAAGTGGTACAGAGTCACTTCCTAAAGCAGTCCCTTTAAGCCATGAAAATATACTTTTTAACCAGTCTGCTGCAGCCTCTTGTATTAAATTTAAACGAAAGGATTGTTTTTTTGGGATTTTACCCCCATTCCACTCTTTTGGTTTTTCCATTACGGGTTTAATGCCCATTTTGATGGGTTGCAGAGTTTTTTATTCTCCAGATCCCAATAACAGCAGAAGACTTGCTGCAGAAATTAAAGCCGCTGCAATTACCATTTTATGCTCAGCTCCTAGCTTTATTAGAGCCATCTTTGCCGTAGCAGAGCCCTCTGATATTAAGTCTTTGCGTTTAATAGTTTCGGGGGCAGAAAAAGCCGTTCACATACAAGATTATATCTCTTTGAATCTTCCTGAAGCGGCCTTTCTTGAGGGGTACGGAATTACCGAATGTTCCCCTGTGGTCACTTTAACTCCAGTGGGTAAACCGATTCGAGGGGTAGGAAGGCCCCTTCCAGGAATTGAAATTTTATGTATTAATTCCATAACTAAAGAAGTACTTCCTAAGGGAGAAGAAGGTGAGATTTGTATTCGCGCTCCAAGTGTTTTTTATGGATATTTAAATGGTTCAAAAGTAAGTAATCCTTTTATCGAGATAGAGGGTGACAGATGGTATTTGTCTGGTGATAGAGGATACCTTGATCCATCCGGTTCGCTACATCTTACAGGGCGGTTAAAACGCTTTGTTAAAGTGGGTGGTGAGATGGTAAGTCTTGGGGGGCTTGAAGAAGAGATTTTTTATTTCGCTTTATCAAAGGGACTTTGTTCACAAGGGAGCTCCAATATGCCCTTGGCTTTATGCGCAAAGCAAAATGACATCGATAAAACAGAGCTAATTCTCTTTGCTACTTTTCCAATTTTAAAGGAAGAGATTAATGCTCATTTTAAAATAGCAGGATGGGCAAGAATCATAAAAATTTCTCAAGTTATACAAATTGATCAGATCCCCTTGACGGGTGTGGGTAAAACAGATTATCGTCTCTTGGCAGAAACATACTTATCGAGTTAATTATGAAAAATACTGATTTTCGTCTTCATCTTTACAATACCGAATCGAAGCAAATAGAGCCGTTTACCCCCATAAATGGTCAGACAGTTCTTATGTATACTTGCGGTCCGACCGTATATAACTATGCTCATATAGGGAATTTTAGAACTTATGTCTTTGAGGATATTTTGCGTCGTTCCTTAAAATTTTTTGGAATGAAGGTAGATCAGGTTATGAATCTTACTGATATAGATGATAAAACTCTCAAAGGAGCTATAGAGATGGGAGTTAGTCTTAAAGAATTTACTTCACCATACATAACCGCTTTTTTTGAAGATTTAGATACATTAGGTATTGAGCGGGTAGAGCACTATCCCGCCGCTACACAGTACATAGATGAAATGATAAAAATGATTCAAGGATTACTTAATAAAGGAGTGGCTTACCAGGGTTCTGAAGGCAGTATTTATTTTTCGATAAAACAGTTTCCATCCTATGGCCGCCTATCTCACTTACATTTGGATGAATTGGAGGCGGGGGCATCAGATAGAATTGCCGCAGATGACTACGATAAAGATCAAGCTTGTGATTTTGTTTTATGGAAGTCTTACGATCCAGAAAGAGATGGTAAAATATATTGGGATAGTCCTTTTGGAAAGGGGCGACCTGGTTGGCATATTGAGTGCTCTGCGATGGCAATGAATTTACTCGGAGAATCCATTGATATTCATGTGGGAGGAGTCGATAATATGTTCCCCCACCACGAAAATGAGATAGCTCAGTGTGAAGCCTTTTCTGAAAAGCACTTTGTGAAACACTGGCTACATTCAGAACATCTTTTGGTAGATCACAAAAAAATGTCTAAGCGGCTGGGTAATTTTTATACTCTAAGAGATCTTTTGGATAAAGGGTTTACAGGTAAAGAGGTTAGATATGCTCTTATGCAAACGCACTACCGAACTCAGTTAAACTTTACTTTTCAAGGATTAGATGCAGCAAGAAATTCTCTGGACCGACTTGATTCATTTATCAAGCGTCTAAGATCTATTCAAACTGAGTTGCCCTCGTCAATGATGCAGCCTGTTTTGGAAGCACTACTAAACTCCTTCACAGCAGCACTGTCAGATGATTTAAATATTTCTTGTGCACTAGGAGCTATTTTTGATGCAGTTAGAGAAATAAATATTCTATGCGATGCTGATAAAGTTTCAAAATATGATGCTAAAGCTATACTAGATCTATTTTCTACCTTAAATACCGTACTTAATGTTTTACCTTTAGATGATATAATTGAAGAGATACCCCAAGAACTTAAAGATGCCTTAGAAAAAAGACAAAAAGCTAGGCAAGATAAAAACTGGAAAGACTCAGATTTTTATCGTGATTTTATTATTTCAAGCGGATACGTAATTGAAGATACTCCAAGTGGTGCTCGTTTAAAGAAGAAGAAGGATGCATAATGAAAAATAAAAGCATTACGAAGGATGAGCTCTATCTCATTAGATTATTTGATTTAGCTCAAAAATTAGGGGATACGTTTGCTGAAGTGGATAGATATGCAATAGGTCAAGCTATTGGTCAAAATAATAAAAGCGTAGATAACATCGTTAGAATGTTGGCTCAAACAAATTTCGTCAAAAAGGGTGAAGGGGATTCAATATATTTAACTCCTCAAGGAGAAAAATATGTGGAAACATTAAAGGCCCAAGGAAATGAATAAAGATAGCCCGCTACATTTAGCGGGCTCATTTCATTTAGTTTTCTTCCGGCTTCATAATCGGAAAGAACAGCACATCTCTGATAGAGTGAGCTGCGGTAAAAAGCATCACAAGTCTATCTATACCGATTCCTAGTCCACCTGTAGGAGGCATACCTTGGCAGATAGATTCAATAAATTCTTCATCTAAGGGATTTGCTTCCTCATCTCCGGCTTCTTTTTTTCTTGCTTGATCTTCCAAAAGCTCTCTTTGGAGCACTGGATCATTTAATTCTGAATAGGAATTACAAAACTCATTGCCAAGAATAAATGTTTCGAATCGCTCCACAAACTTTTCTTTTCTAAGCTCAGGATCTCTGTGAAGTTTACATAGAGGAGTAGTCTCAATGGGATGATCAATGATATGGTGGGGTTGTATGAGATGCTCTTCAACAAATTCTTCAAACATTAGTTGGATAAGAATGCCTCTGGCAGCCTTTTGTAGCTTGTCTTTATCTACTCCTGCTTTTGTCAATATATCTAATAATTGATCATTTGTTAACGCATCTACATTATACTTTCCATATTGAGAAATAGATTCTTTCATACTCATCCGAATCCAAGGAGCTTTTACATCTACTACTATTTCTTCGTCTGTATTTTCTTTTTTATATCTTAGTTGTGTGGTTCCGTAGAGGTTTAAAGCAATTTCCTGAAAAAGATTTTCTGTAAAGGTCATCATATCCTTATAGTCCCAGTAGGCAGCATAGGCTTCAAGCATAGTGAATTCGGGATTATGGGTTTTATCTATGCCCTCATTTCTAAATACTTTTCCTATCTCGTATACCTTGTGATAGCCCCCAACGATGAGTTTTTTAAGAGGTAGCTCTAAGGAGATTCTCAAAAACATAGTTTGATTGAGTGCGTTTAGGTGGCTAGTAAAAGGTCTTGCTTGGGCCCCCCCATAGATATTTTGAAGAACGGGTGTTTCCACCTCCATAAAGCCAATTTTTTCGAAATAGTTTCTGATCATTCTCAGAATGCTAGACCTTTTTTTGAAAGTTTGTAAGGTTTCTGGATTAGAAATAAGATCCAGCCAGCGCTTTCTATAGCGAATTCCCTTATCAGCAATCCCACTGTATTTATCAGGAAGCGGTAGAAGTGTTTTGCATAACAGTGTTACTTTTTTTGCAAATAAGGTGAGCTCACCTTTATTTGTAAAAAAAAGATTTCCCTCCACCCCAATTAAATCACCTAGATCAAGCTTTTTTTCAATAAACTTGATGTCTGAAAGCTCACCAGGGGGTAGCCCCTCAACTTTTGTAAGATCTCGGTTAAACATAATTTGAATTCTACCAGATTCATCTTGAATATGACCGAATGCATTTTTTCCCATAGCTCGGAATAAAACTAATCTTCCTGCTACAACTGTATATGGGGTTTTGCCATCAGCTGCATCTTCACTGTGGCCAATTACCTCATTAGCAAAGGAATTCGTTAGATCGGCTGCTAATGCTTGAGGTGAAAATTTAGCCGGATAGGGCTCCATACCCAATGCTTGAATTTCGGATAAACTTTGAAGTCTATTTCTAAATTCTTCATAGGAATGATATTCTGGTTGTGATGTCATATTTTTCGCTCTAATTTTTGGGATTGAATCTCTGTTTGTTTTTTGCTTATTTTATGTTTTTTAATTGTTCTGTGCAAGTTGCGTCCAAAGAAATTAAGACTTAAATTTTATCGATGCTGCCAAAAACTTAATTTTTTTTTATTCTGTAAGCTGGTCTAAAGCCAAATTTAGCTCTAATACGTTTACATATGAAGTTGGACTGAGCCAAGATATCTGCGCGGTTTCTTGTATAAGTAACGCGACTTTATAAGGGGATATATTTCTTTCATTAGCTACTCTTTGTACTTGTAGCATAGCATTATCCACACTAATATGGGGGTCCAAGCCACTGGCAGAACTTGTCACAGCATCAGAGGGGATTATAAAATCGGGGCTAAGTAGATTTATTTTTCTATACTGAGCACACTGATTAGCTACAGAATAAATCAATTTTCTTGATGTGGGTCCAAGAAAACTAGAGTCGGAAAAAACACCATCGTAGCCATCCGCACCCGCATAGGATATTCTGGGATGAAAGTATTCAAGATTATAAAAATTTTGTCCTATGAGTTTAGAGCCCACGATTTGATTTTTTTCGTTTCTTAGTAAACTTCCCTCAGCTTGCTCTTTAAAAAATAGGATCCCTATTGTTCTTATAAAAAGTGGATAGAAAATACCTAAGAGTAAAGTGAACAAAAATAACAGTTTTAAGGAAGGTGCTATGCAAGTTTTGATATACTCTTTCATAGAATTTCCTTATAGAAAAATTCTTAATATGAAATCTATTCCCTTTATAGCAAAAAAAGGAAATAGAATGCCACCAACACCATAAATCACAATATTTCTATTTAGAGTGCGATGAAAATTTTTTGATTGCATTTTAACCCCTTTAAATGAAATTGGTATCAAAGAAATAATGATGAATGCATTAAAAATAACGACACTTAAAACTGTTATATTGGATTTTAGATGAGGTACTATACTAAATGAGGCTATAAGAGGAAAATCGTCAACAAGTATGGCTGGAAGAAGTATAAAATATTTTGCTACATCAGTAGCTATTGAAAAAGTAGTAATGGACCCTTGTGTTACTATTAGTTGCTTCGATATAGCAATAATATCAACTAGCTTGCCTGGGTTAGAATCAAAATCTATCATATTAGCAGATCGTTTAGCCATATTGGAGCCAGAGTGCATAACCACAGCTAGATCTGCTTTTGATAACGCTAGACTGTCGTTAATTCCATCACCCACCATTCCTACTACTAGGCCTTCCTGCTGCTGAAGAATTACTAAATTAGCCTTGTCTTCTGCTGATAAATTAGCAGAAAACTTTGAAATAGAGACTTCTTTGGCTATAGCTTTAGCTGAAGCTTTATCGTCCCCTGTTACAAGCATTGTTTCTATACCCATAGAGTTTAAAGCGGTCATTTTTTCAGATAGTTCCTCTTTCACCTCATCTTTTAAAAAAATAACA
>JBEIFG010000003.1:0-23857 GCA_040382555.1 Chlamydiales bacterium
AAAAATTACCCCGATCGGCACTTTTCTTATCATAGCAAATCAAGTTGGAACCATCCAATTTTCGACCATAAAGCAAATGAGCTCCTATATTATTCTTTATATAATTTGTATTCTGGTTATTGTTTTTTGGATTTTTCCGAGAATAACAAATATGCTCACTCATATTAAACCATACAGATGGATTAAGCTTTTATCACCAATTTTACTGCTAGCATACACCACAAACATTGTGATAGTATGCATACCTTACATTATTGAGCTACTCAGGAAAGAAACACAGGCATTGGAGCCATTTGATGACAAATCTCAAAACCAAATCCAAGGAACTGTTTCTGTAATTTTCAATCTTCCTTTGGGCTCACTTTTTATAACAATTTTTGTATTTTTTTCAGCCATCTTTTATAATCAACACCTTGCTACAAAAAGCCAAATAGAACTCTTTTTGACTACGTTTTTAACTAGCCTTGGAGCTGTCGGAATAGGCTCATGGATAAATAGCCTAACCTTCATTTTAAATTCACTAGGCCTTCCACTCGAAGCTGTTAATCTTTATCTGACTGCTGTTCCATTTACTGCAGGATTTCAAGCAACAGTTTCAGCTATGCAAATATCTACACTTTGCTTTTTAATTACTTTAGCTTGCCGGCGACATATTCATGCGTCATACAAAAGGATTATCAAGCAAAGCTTATTAACAATAGCACCAGTCTTTTTATTATTTTTTTCGATAAAATTTTATTCACCCTTACCTGAAATAAAAAATCTTAAAAAAAGCATCTATGAGCTGAGTATATCATCAAACATAAATGTTTCTATTCAAGATGGAAGTGAAACAAATGAAATTTATGAAGATGTTTTTGAAAAGATAATTAGTAAAAAAATTCTTAGGGTAGGATTTACACCTAACCTTTCACCATTTTCTTTCGAAAACTACGATCAGCATCAGGTAGGATATGATATAGCCTTTGCCTACGAATTAGCTTATGATTTAGGTTGCTCCTTAGAGCTTGTACCTATAGTAATTGGGAATTTAGTGGATGAATTAAATGCTGATAAGTACGACATAGCTATGTCTGCTATATCCGTAAATGAGGAAAGATTAAAAAAGATTTCATTCACTTCTCCGTACATGCTCCCAAAGCTTGTTTTTGTAACTACGGAAAATAAAAAAAAGATTTTTTCTTCTCTTGATTCTGTCGAAAATAATTTAAAATTAAAAATAGCAGTTCTTAAGGGTTCTTCATACGAGTCTATTGCAAAGGAATATTTCCCACTTCACCCATCTATTTTATTGAATTCATACGATGATTTTTTTGATTCTGACGCAGATGCAATTTTATGGGAAGAACAACAAGCTATTGCTTGGTCTATCGGGAAAAGCACGATAAGAGTTTTATTTCCTAACCCTCAGTTAGGAGTTGATAGTTTAGCCTACGCAATTAAAGGGAATAATCCCAGGTTTTTAAACTACTTAAACCAATGGTTAACTCTGAAGAAAAATGAAAAGTTCACAAAAAAACAATATGATTTATGGATTTTAGGAAAAACTGAAATCGCAGCACCATACGAACCAAGATGGTCGGTCGTAAGAAACATTTTACACTGGGTAGAATAAGAGAAAAACTTTTTAGCTAAATCTCTTATTCAACCTTCAATTCCTAAAGAGCAGAATGAATAAAATCGGAGATAGCTTCTGCATCTCTCAATCCAACTAAGCGCCCAGTTTCTTTACCGTCTTTGAAAAGAATCATAGTTGGCACAGAAGAGACTTGATAAGTAGAAGAAATGCGCTGAGCGTGGTCAATATCTAGCTTGGCTACTTTCGCTTTGCCATCAAATTCTTTTGCTACTTTTTCTAGTACAGGCGCTAGCATACGACAAGGTCCGCACCAGTCAGCATAGAAATCTACTAATGTAACTCCATGCGCAATCTGTGTATTAAATGAGTCTTCTGTAAATTTTAATATGTATTCACCCGACATTGTATTCTCCATGTATTGCTTCCGAGATCATTATTTTATGTTAATGAGTGTTTTTTTACCAGCAAGATACCAAGCAGTAAGGTAAGGGAATGAACTAAACTCTATTAGGTGTGATTTAAGTTTCATGATGCAAAAAGACTGTGGCAACAGGACAAAATAAGTTAAAAAATAAAAAAAGGAAGAATCTCTTGCAATTTGAACAAATTGGAGTAAAATGTCTTTTTTTTGCGGCCATGGCGGAATTGGTAGACGCGCTAGATTCAGGTTCTAGTCAGGGCAACTTGGTGGATGTTCGAGTCATCTTGGCCGCAATGATTTTATTTTATGGCGGTGTTCCCTTAGCACCGGATTCGTACCAATCTTTTAAATCATACAGAGCTTTCTTTAACTTATCAGTTACCTCTTTCTGAGCCTCTTTTTTGTCTTTACCAGGTAGCAGTTTATAAAAAATTGGAGAGCCGAAAACTACAGCAGTCTTTCCCCAAAACTTAGGAAAGGATCTTTTTCTATTCCAAATATCGTAAGTTCCATGAATATAAGCCGGAATGACAGCTGCTTCCGTTCGCGCTAGAAGAAGAGCTATTCCGGGCTTTATTTCACCTATTCGACCATTTAAAGATCTCTTGCCTTCAGGAAAAATGATTACTTTTTTTCTTTCTTTTAAAAGAGAAACAATCGTTTTAAACACGGCAACATCTTCTGCTTGTCCGCTAACAGGATGTGAATTTAAGTTTCTAATTAAAGCCCCAAACAAGGGATTTTTAAATAAGGTTTTTCTGGCTAAAAAATGCACTTCCTGTGGAGCGGAAATTGATACTATCGGTGGGTCGAGAAAAGAGGTGTGGTTAGCGGCAATTAGAGCTGGACCCTGATAAAAGTGGCTTAAGCCATAAATTTTATTTTTATAAAAAACTTTAAAAGCCCAAAAAACTACGAAACGAACAAATTTAAACAGAAATGAAGTTTGTTTAGTTTTAAGCCAGCTATAGTGTTTCATGATCTTTTATTTTTTTTACATTTTTATAAATAATATTTACTACCTGATCTACATTTAAAGAACTTGTGTCAATTACCCTAGCGTCAATAGGACAACACAAAGGGGCAAGTTCTCTACTAGAATCTAATTCATCTCTTTTATTTATAGCCTCAAGAATTTCTTGTTCAGAAACAGACAGGCTGGGATTTTTTTCTTTCCACTCAAGGAATCTGCGGGTTGCTCTAATCTCAGGTGATGCGGTTAAAAAAAACTTAAACTCAGCATGAGGAAAGACAACGCTTCCCATATCCCTTCCCTCAAAGACTGCATTACCCTTCGACCCATAGTCTCTTTGAGCTGCAGTTAGTAGCTTTCGAACAACAGGCATTGCAGAAATCTCTGATACAATTAAAGTAATTTCAGGTGATCTGATTACCTGAGTTACATCTTCTTGACCGACGAAATATTTCTTTTCTGGCACCGTATTATCTATTTTAAAGGAAAAACATTCAAGCGCAGCGGCTACAGCTGGTGCATCAGAAAAAAGTATATGTCTTTGCTTTAAAAACCAAGCAACAGATCTATACATCGCCCCTGTATCAAAATATGAGAATCCTAGTTTTTCCGATATCAATTTAGCTATAGTAGTTTTACCTGTTCCAGACGGACCATCAATAGTTATAATCATAGTTGAGCTACACAATTTTTAGATAAAAATAGACAATGGGAGTAGTAAGTAGAAGAGAATCAAGCATATCAAGTGCTCCCCCAGGCCCTGATAAAACATTACTATCTTTTACTCCAGCATCCCTCTTTAAAAGAGACTCAGCAAGATCTCCAATCTGAGCTAATATTCCTATCAGAGCTCCCAAAGCTAAAGCCTCAAAAATTGGAAGATGAAAGGAATCAGGAGCCATTTTTTTACCGAAACCACTGAAAGCAACGCTTACCAGAATCGCTCCAACAAAACCAGCCAGCGCTCCTTCTACTGTTTTTTTAGGACTTAGCACGGGTGCTAATTTTCTTTTCCCCCATAGCTTACCTACAAAATACCCACATATATCAACAATTTTTGTACTAATGATCAAGTACACAAACCACCACCTTCCATCCTGAGTATGCTCGTGTTGAGCGATAGGATAAAGTATTCCTAGGAAGCAGCTTAAAGGGACTGATACATAGCAAACCCCGAAAAACTCTATGGCTATATTAGCAAGAGCTTCCGAGGTTCCTTTAAAGTGTGCTATAAAAAAAGTAATCGCTCCTACTACAAGTACTAGAGCTGGGAACTCGGAGATTACCACATTTTTATGGGCAGCAAAAAAAGCAAACACTTCCATTACTGCAAAAAAAATCATTGTTTTTACGGAGGGATGAAATTTTTTAGCAACGGCTAGCTTGGCGTACTCCCAGACGGCTATAGCGGCTGCACAAGCTACAAGAAGCACTAGAGCTATAGTGATTGGCAAATAATCATAAAAAGTTAAAAGTGTGGCCACTAATAAAATAAGAATTGAAGAAATTCTTATTCTTTTGCTTAAATCGCCGAGGTTTTTAAAATTCATACTCCTCCAAGTCTTCTTTCTCTTTTCTGATATTCTATAACAGCTTGAAAAAGATCCTTTTCGTCAAAATCAGGCCAGAGTGTTTTAGTAATATAAACCTCTGTATAAGAAAATTGCCAAAGCAAAAAATTGCTAAGTCGCTGCTCTCCGCTTGTACGAATAAAAAGATCCGGGTCATTCCATCTAGCTGTATCCAAATATTTTGAAATCAGATCCTCTGATATATCCTCTTTTTTTAAAAGTCCTTTTTCGCAATCATTGACAATAGAGGTTATAGCTCGTCGTATTTCATCCCTTCCGCCATAGTTAATAGCCAGTACAAGGTCAATGACCTCTCCGTGCTGTGTTTGCTGTTTTGCATACTCGATTTCCGTCTGTAATTTCTTGGGAAGTCTGGTTAAATCTCCTATGCAGTTTAAGCGAACACCTTCTTGAATCATGAAATTAAGGTTTTTTTTAAGATAGTAAGCAAAGACTTTAAAAAGCTCGTTTACTTCATTTTCTGAGCGACTCCAATTTTCTGTTGAGAAAGCGTATAGTGTTAGAACCTTGATCCCAATTTTAGAGCAAGAACTAACAATCTTCGTAATAACATCTGCACCGCGCCAATGGCCTACAAATGCTGGCAAAAACCTTTTGCCTGCCCATCTTCGATTACCATCCATAGCAATGGCCACATGAATAGGAACAGGAAACAGTCTAACTACTTCAGTAAGTTCATATGTGCTTTTTTCTTGAACGAAAGTACCCTCTTCAGAAATCAGTAAGCTCATGGATTCTTTAACTTAAAATATTATTTACGATTATTGTTTTTTCTCTTTCTGGCCCAATAGATATTATGGAAACTTTACACTCACAAAGCTCTTCTAAACGATTTATATATTTTTTGGCATTATCCGGAAGCTGATCAAAAGACCTTACCTGAGAAGTATCCACTTTCCATCCATCTAATTCTTCATAGACCGGCTCAACAAGCTCCCAATCAGCAGTTAACGAAGGAGGATTCTTTATAATTTTATCACGGAGCTTATAAGCTACACAGATTTTTATTTTAGATATTTGATCTAGGATATCTAGCTTCATTATGGCCATGGAATCAATACCATTTAAACCTATAGCATAACGCACCAACGGCGCATCAAACCAACCCAGCCTTCGATTTCTCCCAGTTGTGGTGCCGACTTCCCTAGCAGCAATATTATCCATAAAATTAAGACTATCAAGATCTGAAAGTGCCGATGGGAGGGGGCCGTTACCCACCCTAGTCGTATACGCTTTAACCACCCCGAGTACATGACTTATACGGGTAGGACCTATCCCTGCTCCTGCAGATACGCCGGATGCTAATGTGTGCGATGAGGTGACGTAGGGATAGGTACCATAAGTGGTGTCAAGAAAAGTTCCATGAGCACCCTCAAAAAGAACCTTTTTATTGTTATCTAGGGCAAGAGCTAAATCAGATTCTACATCTTCAAATATAAAATCTCTTAAAAAAGCAATTTGATGGTTATATTCATCAAAGACTTCGCTAAAAACTAGCGGTTCATGATTGAATAGCAAAGAAAGCTCTGTATTCTTAATTTTAAGAATATGTTCTAGCTTGTCCTTGAATTGATCCAACCTTAAAAATTCACCTAGCTGAAACCCAATGCGTAGTGCTTTATCAGAATAGCATGGCCCTATCCCCTTACCCGTAGTGCCAACTGCATGCTTGCCTTTTTGCTTTTCATAAAGCATGTCAAAAATCTTATGATATGGCATGATTACATGAGCATATGAAGATATTTTTAACCGACCCGAAAGATTAATTCCAGCTTGCTGTAAGGAGTTGATTTCTGCCTTTAAAACAGCCAAGTCAATAACAGTACCACCAGTTATCAAGCAAATATTAGAGGGGTATAAAGCTCCAGAGGGAACGAGATGAAATTTATACTCTGCATCACCGACCTTAATCGAGTGTCCAGCATTATTGCCTCCCTGGGCACGAACCACATAATCGGATCTTTGGGATAAAAGATCTATAATTTTGCCTTTACCCTCATCGCCCCACTGAACACCTACTACTATTACGCTTTCTGCCATATGAAGATCTTTCACTATAAATTAATAAGAGAGCGATAGCATAGCTCATGCTGAATTTGAGTGGTAATTATTTTTAATCTCTTTCATACTTGACCAAGATTCTGTAGAGAGTTAATTTGACTAGACTTAATCCATCCCTCTAGATATCCTCTCGAAAAATTCTTTAGCTTTACTACCAAGGAACATACTCAAAATGGAAAAGCAAAAGCGCTGGCAACTCTACCTTATAGTTTGTGTAATCTTTCTTACATTGTACAATATTCTTCCCACAGTTTTTTACTATTCAAAACCACTTAGATCCCCTATCGACAAGGAAAAATCTGAAAGAATAGCTACATCGATTATTCAAAGAGTAAACGGCCTGGAGCAGCAATCTTTAGACTGGGTCAGTTCATTTTGTAAGCTTTTAAAGATTAAGCCCTTAAAATTGAACTTACTCCCAGAAAATCCAGAGCTTATAAACGTTTGCTTTAGTTCAAAGAAAGATGCTGACCTGTTTAAGCTTTATCTTCCAAGAGCCGGATCACTTATCTCCTTTAGCCCAGCTCAGCTTACCCCTTTTGAAGGTACTTCAACTGAAAAAGAAGTGCTTGTAAAAAGAAAAATCCCTATTCATTTTGACCCTGCCGACGTAAATTCTTTTTTTCAATACTCTAGCAAAGTAGACAGCTCAGGATGCATTAGTCCGCTCTACCAAGCTTTAACAAACGATCGCATTCTTGAGCTAGCTCTTTCACTGGCTGGTGTTAATGAAAATGCCCAGTACGTTCAGGCTCTTAATACATCTAAAGACGATGCTTATAGCTTAGAGCTTGCAATCCAGCTAAGCCAAAACCTTACCAATTTTACAAAAGTTTTCGGTGAGAACAACCCTATTGCAACCAGATTTTTTGCGAGTTTTACCCAGACAGAGCTTGAGAAAAAAAGCGATTACATTCAATCGTTCATTGCAAAACTTGAACAAGTGAAAGAAAAAAACTTATCTGATAAAAAAAAGCTATTAAACTCAGACATCCCTTCAGATATCCAAAACGCAGCCCTGTTAGACGCAAGGGATAAGGTGCTTAATTCAGCAATTCTAATTGTTAAAAAGAATCAATCTATTTTCGAAAAATCCACACAACCACTTGATTATAATTCAATACTTACGACCATCCAAAAAAACCTAGGTTCAAACTCATCCATTTATTCAAGTCAATTTATCTCCTTAGAAAATAAAAATGCTTTTTTTGATAAAATAACAATTGATTGGAAAAATGAAAAAATCATTATTTCTTTTCATGATGACATAATTAAGAAACTTGAGCAGCTTAACACTAATTCCACTCTCTTAGATCAAGCTGAGCAAATTCTTTTTAATCAAATTGCCTTTGTGAGTCGACAAAGTGGAGAAAACATTAAGCCTACTGAAAAAGATTTCGAAATCAATTTATCTGAAATAGCAGGAAGTAAAAGCTTCTTGGCTTTTAAACTAGGAGCTATAGCAGCTTCCCAGGCTAAAGAAATGCAACAAGCGATTTTAAATTCATGGCATCCATCTCACCCAGACCTTGTTGCAGACGCTTTTCCAATGTGGAACTATGAAACATATTGTAAGCTACCACTTGAGCAAAAGAAGCTTGGATTATTAATTTATGCTCCAGTCACTTCAAGCAAGAATCCTGAGCGTGGATTCAAAATGAATGCTGTGTATGTTGTTGCTAAGGGAATGGGTAAAATTCTTAAAAAATATGAACAAAATCCTGATTCAGAAAGCGCTAAGCTCTTTTTTGAGGATTTTTATAAACTAAATCTTACTCTCCAAAAATATGGATATGTAGGATTTCCTGGAACTGCTCTGGGATACAACAAAGAATTTTCTGAAGATTTTATCTTTGAAGCCTCTGATTACTTTAAATCTGTTTTATCGGCTACAAGGGAAAATTTTGAAGTATTTGGAACTAAAAGATATGCCGTTTTAGAATTTTCAGATACAGAACAGAGAATCCTAACAGAAAATAAAATTGATAGTAAAATTCATGAAGACCTACTCCGATGGAGGGATGACTACCGCGCCGCTCAGCTTAAAGCAAAAGGATCTTACAAATTTGATATACCTAAACCTACAAGGAGCCCCCTTCTAAGTAATCTTGCCCTAAGCACCCTGAAGTATTTTAGAGGCGATGAGAGAAAAATCCTTCACTGGGGATTAGACTTATCTGGCGGAAAAACAGTGCAGATAGAACTCAAAGATAACAATAACAGAACTGTCACAAAAGAAGCTGATATTAAGCAAGGTATCAACGAGCTCTACAAACGTGTAAATAAAATGGGTGTTTCTGAAGTGTCTATTCGTCAAGAGGGACACCATATCACCCTTGATTTTCCCGGATCACAAAACTTAACAGCAGCAGACCTGGTAAAAGCTTCCTCCATGTTTTTTAATGTTATCAACGAGCAATTTTCCACAAGCAATAAGCTCCTGTCTGACTCAGTAAATCGTTTTTTACAAGACGTTTGGAATGAAGCTGTTGTAACGAATAAAAAATCTGTAGATGAAATTAACTTCATAGCCTGGCGTCATCTATATGGAGATGCTTTGAGCTCTGAGACTGCTCAACCTCGTACAGATGCCGCTAAATTTTTGCATGAAAATGGTCTTCAGCTTTCCAACCCTCAAGAACCAATGACCTCTTCTGCTTTTGATACCCAATTCTCAAAAATTGCCCTTCTACGAGGAGAAGATTACACTCATTGGCAAGGCCAAACTCACCCTTTAATGATTGTATTTAGTAATTATGCTTTAGAGGGATCAAATATTGACGATGTAAGGGCATCATACGACCCATCTAAGGGAAACTTTCTTTCGTTTAGCGTTAAAAATTCCTCCTCAAGTCGATCTGCTGACAGCTACAATCCAAGAGATCAATTTTTCAACTGGACTTCTTCATTTTCTAAAGAAAGTCCATCTACTAATAGCTCTTTAGCCTTAAATAGAGGTTGGAGAATGGCTGTGATACTGAATGGAAGTATAGTTAGCGCTCCTACACTCGATTCAGCATTAAGGGAAAGTGCTATGATTTCGGGAAGTTTTTCACAGAGAGAAGTAAACCAGCTTGAAGCAGATTTGAAAGCAGGCTCGCTTACGTTTACCCCAAAAATTTTATCTGAAAAAAATGTTAGTCCAGAGCTGGGAAAACAGGAGAGGTATTTGGGTATATTTGCGACCATCATTGCATTGATTCTAGTCATAGCCACTATGGTTGGCTACTACAGATTTGGCGGTCTAGTAGCTTCAGTGGCTGTAGTTTTTAACCTTCTTATTATGTGGGCTACCTTACAAAATATTCAAGCTACCTTGACTCTACCAATGATCGCAGGACTCATATTAACCGTAGGTATGGCAGTAGATGCTAACGTTCTTGTTTTTGAGAGAATCAGGGAAGAGTTTTCTATATCAGGAAGAATTGCCTCGGCTATTCATGCAGGCTATAAAAAAGCTTTTTCAGCTATTTTAGATTCTAATGTCACCACAGTCATAGCAGGCTTGGTTCTTCTGCAATTTGATTCGGGCCCTATTAAAGGTTTCGCCCTTACTCTCATCATCGGTATAGCATCATCCATGTTTACCGCTTTATTTATGACAAAATTTTTCTTTGCAAGATGGATTGAAAACCCTGCAAATAAAAAATTGACCATGATGAATCTATTCAAAGCAAAAAAATTCGATTTCCTTAAATGGACGAAAACTGCATTGATAGCCTCCGCGATATTTATTTTAGCTGGTATCGCTTGCTTTGTCTCTCAAAAGCAAACAATCATGGGCATGGATTTTACCGGTGGGTATGCTCTGAATTTAGAAATTAATTCGGGATCAGAGGTAGACTACAGAAATATAGTGGAAAATGCCCTCATAAAAGAAGGAGTTTTGTCACAAGATTTCCAAATTCGCGAGCTAAATCCCTCGAATCATATTCGCTTATTTTTAAGCAATACTCTTGAAAATGCAGGCAAGGCATTTTACGGTATGGCTCCATCCCAATCAATCATCAATGCTGCCTACCCGGGAGAAAATCCAAGAATTAATTGGATTGTTTCAGCGCTTGAAAAAAATGGTGTAATGCTCGATCCAACTAGTCTTAATCACTTAGATAGTAACTGGGCTGAAATCAGTGGGCAGATGTCAGAAACAATGAGGGATAATGCCATCATTGGGCTGGCTATTGCTCTTGTTGGCATTTTGTTATACATCACAATTCGTTTTGAGTTTAAATATGCTATTAGCGCTACCCTCTGCTTAGCGCACGACATCGTTTTTACTATAGGTGCCATTGCGATGCTTCATGCATTAGGTGTCTCTGTGCAAATAGACTTAAATATCATAGCAGCACTTATGACTATTGTCGGCTATTCATTAAATGACACTATTATCGTATTCGATCGCATTCGTGAAGATGTACGCTTAATGAAAAACACTTCATTTTCTGAAATCATCAATCATTCACTAAATGTGACACTAAGTCGTACTCTAATGACATCGGGAACCACCCTTCTGGTACTGGTTCCCCTTGTACTACTAGGAGGAAGCACTATTCTTGGATTCTCGCTTGTTATGGCAATCGGAGTCATATTTGGAACGTTGTCTTCTTTATTTATAGCAGCACCCCTGATGCTCTATTTTCACAGAAGAGAAACTGATAAAAATAAGAATAATGCCATAAAGACAGTTTAGATATTTATACAAGAAGTAAGATAAATATCTTTTGGGCTTGCCTATAAATTATTGTTTGTTGCCTAATCACAGAGGAAACTAAATATAAAATCATTATAGACATGCCCTTACGAAGCGATACAAAAGGAAATCTGGGAGAAAAGATGCCAAGCCAATCTACACATAGGGAGCCTAACTGGGTTTATCCCCAAGTAGATCCTGAATGGGTAAAAACTATTATCAGAGAATTTAACATACACTCTGTTACTGCAAATATTTTGGCTTCTAGAGGTTTTGATTCTTTAGAAATGATTCATGAATATCTTTATGCAAAGTTACCAAATTTACACGACCCTCACTTATTTCCTGACATGGATAAAGCCGTCCATAGAATTCATTCTGCTCTTAAAAATAAAGAGGCTATCCTAATTTACGGAGATAACGATGTAGATGGAATGACTGGTACTGCATTGATTACAGAATTCTTGCGATACCTAGGCGCTCATGTTCTTTTTTATGTACCTAACAGAGTTTCCTTGAATCAAAGTTTAATTCAGGATGCGATTCACTATGCAGTCCAGCACTCTTGCAAGCTGCTTATTACTGTAGATTGTGGAATCACTGCTGCAGAAGAAATTGCTTCTGCTGTAGAAAAAGGGATTGATGTGATCATTACAGATCATCATGAACCCACCGCTAGACTTCCGCATTGCATTGCTACTCTCAATCCAAAGCTGCTGAATAGTACATATCCCAATAGAAACTTAACTGGCGTTGGTGTAGCTTTTAAGCTCGCACATGCAATCACAAATGCTTTGATATCCAATGGAGAAATCAGTGCATCAAAAATTGATCTTAAACGATATTTAGATCTAGTGGCTCTCGGAACAGTAGCAGATATGGGATCCTTGCTGGGAGAAAATCGAATTCTGGTTAGATACGGTCTTAAGCAGCTTAGAAAAACTAAGCGAATAGGATTAAGTAAGCTTTTTTCAGTTTGTGATATGAAGCTTGGTGAAATTACACCTGTTGATATAGCCTCTAAGGTAGCTCCTAGATTAAACAGCCTTGGTAGGATAGCAGATCCAATTAAAGGTGTGGAGCTCCTTCTAATACGAGATCCAATCGCTGCGGAACAGCTTGCAAAAGAGCTTGATCTAAATAATATTGAACGTCAGAAACTAGAAAGAAAAGACTCCGAATCCATAGAAGAGTACATAAAAAAAAATCCGCATGTTTTGAATGAAAAAGCAATTGTTTTATCATCTGATAAATGGCACCCCGGCATAATACCTATTATCACAGCTCGCATAGCCAAACAGTATAATCGACCTACTGTGTTAATTGCTATAGAACAAGACTTGGGTAAAGCCTCTATCAGAACTATCCCAGAATATCCGCTTCTTCCCCACTTAAAGAAGCTATCCCCCTTGCTTGAAAACTTTGGAGGGCATGATTTTGCAGCGGGACTTACCATAAAGCAGGAAAATATAGAAGAATTTGCAGCGCAATTTATTCATTCCGCAAACCAGGCTCTTAAAGAGCAAGATATACTATCTAAATTATACCTTGATGCTAAAATCAACTTTAAAGAATTAACTTTTGATTTTATGGAATCCTTTAGCCTCTTAGAGCCTTTTGGCAACGAAAATCCTCCGCCTATTCTTTACTGTGATACAAAGCAAATTTGGCCTCCAAAAATTGTGGGCAAAACTCACCTAAAGCTTTATCTTGAGCAAAATGATCGTCTTCTCGAAGGTATAGGCTTTGGAATGGCTGAAAAACGGTCTCGCCTATGTAAAAAAAATCTCACTCTGCACATTGCTTTTACTCCCCACATTAATAATTTTTTAAATAAATCAAGCATACAGCTGCAAGTAAAAGATTTTAAAATTATTGATAATGAAAAAGAAGTAAAAGCCCCTAGGGTAAAATGAAAATGCCACCTAAAAGGTGGCATGAGGCATGGGAGGTAGATAAAGAAGCACTATCGCTAGCTTTCTCCAGTAACCAGTTTAACTAGATAGCTTCGATTCGTTGAGGCTTCTTATTTAAATAGTTTTCTTGATACTCTTTAATATCATTTACATGAACAACCCAAGCAGCTCCCTTTCGAACAGCCTTCATGAGTCCAACGCGTGTAGCATAATAAATTTTTTGTGCAGGGACATTTAAAATCTTAGCTACCTGATTCACAGAATAAAAACCCTTATGATTATCAAATAAAAGCTCTCCATCAAACACTGATTTAGTGCGGGAATACTTCTGTTTTCTGTAGTTGTCTAAATCATCAAGGTCAATCGTCCATCGTGTCGTATCTTTATAAGCCTTAAGCTTTTTTTGCTTAATCGCCACATAAATAGCCTGGCGAGTTACGTTATTAATCCTAGCAGCCTCAGTAATCGAAACCACCTTCTTATTTGCTGAAGATGATAGATTACCAGCTTCCGATTGATAGCCGCCTTCTTTTTCCATTTTTCCTCCGAACCAAAATAAAAATTATTTAGTTTTTTAAACTAGCGTTGTTTAAAACAAGCAAAATTTTTATTTTAAATTTTCATAATTTCTTATTTATTTTAATAATTATCCTACTTTGATAAATTATTATGTCATAAAAAAGTATTGAAATCAAGCATCTAATCCAATTTCTTTCTGATAGTTTTTGAAAAATCTAAATTTAAGTTAAATACCTTCTTATTTTTCTTGGCTTTAAACGACTGATTTACTTTATGCTACGAAAAAAAGTTTAAAAAGGTGGCTTTGATGCTTTTCCGGCTAATTTTTTTTCTTGTACTAAGCTTTTCAAGCTTTGCCAGCGCTAAACCTCCAGCTCTGAGCCCAAGGGACACTCGGGTAAAAATTGAAGAAATTCTAAGTGCACATGTAAGTAATCAAGCCCTTACCACGGACATTGTAAAAAGATCTTTTCATAATTTCTTAGAAGAATTGGATCCCGGTAAAACATATTTACTTGCTAATGAGGTAGATAGGTGGGAAAATCCTTCCCAAGAGCTACTTAGCCAGACTTTAAAAGAAATGGAAAATGAAAATTTCAAGACTTATGAGTTAATTTACGAAAGCATGTTGCAAGCTATAGAACGGCGTTCGAAGCTTGAGCTCTTAGTGGATCAAGGGGAGCTTTCCTCAAATGTTCAACCCTCTGAATTTAAGGATCTTAAATGGGCCGCCTCTGAAGACGCCCTTGTGGATAGGCTACTAAGGATTAAGTCTTTACAGCTTTCATCGGCTGAAAAGTTAAACCAAGAGACAAAAGATCAATTTATTCAAAGGCTAAAAAAAAGAAGAGTTAACCGCGAGAATGAGATCCAATCAGGGTCTCTAACTGAAAAAAATCAACTTATTTTAGCTTTTGTATTGAAAGCAGTGAGTGCATCGCTAGATTCTCAAACTGCTTATTTCACCCCATCAGAAGCTAATCAGTTTATGATCCAGGTGCAGCAACGCCTTTTTGGGATAGGAGCTCAGTTGCGAGACGACTTAGATGGCTTATCCATAGTGCGTCTTTTAGAGGGAGGGCCAGCGATAGTTGGGGGAAAACTAAAGGCATTAGACAAAATTATAGCTGTAGATAATGAACCTATCGTGGGAATGGAAATTTCCGAAGCCGTAGAGTTAATCAGAGGACAACAAGGAACAACTGTTAACCTGACTATTTTAAGAAAATCTTCTGATGAGACAGCCTCTAAGGAAGAAAAACTCAATATCGAAATTATTAGGGGTGAAGTAGTTTTAAAGGAAAGTAGACTTGAATCCACATTGGTACCTTTTGGGGATGGGGTTATTGGTATTTTTCATTTATTCTCGTTTTATCAGGATCAAAAAAGCTCCTCAGCAAAAGATCTTACTGAAGCTATTCAAAGCCTAAAAGATCAGCACAAGGTAAAGGGTATTATATTTGATTTAAGAAATAATTCCGGCGGTCTTCTTGATCAAGCAGTAGCAGTTACAGGACTGTTTATCAATAAAGGAGTAGTTGTATCTGTTCGTGATAATACAGGCGATACAAAACGATTAAGAAATATTGAGAATAAAAAAGTTTGGGATGGTCCCCTAGTAGTCTTAACTAATAGAGCAAGTGCATCAGCCTCTGAAATTGTTGCTCAAACCCTACAGGACTACGGCAGGGCTATCATTGTAGGTGATGATTATACTTTTGGAAAAGGCACCTTTCAAACATTTACACTAGAATCGACCAACTATGGTAAGGTAAATCCTAAGGGGGAATATAAGGTAACTCGAGGTAGGTACTATACTGTTTCGGGAAAAAGCCCCCAATTAGTGGGTGTAAAAACGGACATCGAGATCCCGGGAGTTTTTTCTCAAATGGATGTTGGTGAAAAGTTTTCTAAATTTCCTTTAGAAACTGATGTAATTTCTGCAAGTTTTGAAGATGATTTGTCTGATATTCCAGTATTTCACAGACTCCAGGTAGCGAAATTATATAAATTTGATTTACAAAAAGTATCTTCTCATTACAAACCTTTAATGCACAATTTAAAGTTGAATTCCCAAAAGCGAATCGAGCTCAGCAAAAACTACCAAAACTTTCTTAAAGAAATTCAAAAAAAGGACAATCTTGGAGATCAAGTGGAGCAATTTGGGGTTAGCGATCTTCAGCTAGATGAAACAATCAATGTAATGAAAGATTTATTATTTATTATGGATAAACCTGCTTCGGTATCTGTAGAGGCAGCATAATTAAGCGATATTCCCTCTTGAAAAGTTAAAGGTAAACACAGAAAATGTTGTCCTAAAATCACTCAAGAGGATTTCAAACATGACAGTTAGAGTACGCATCGCTCCTTCTCCAACTGGAGACCCGCATGTGGGCACTGCCTACATGGCTCTTTTCAATTTAATTTTTGCTAAGCACTTTCAAGGAAAGTTCATACTTAGAATAGAAGATACAGATAGAACTCGCTCACGTCCTGAGTATGAAACTAACATATTTAGGGCACTTCAATGGGCAGGTATTCAATGGGATGAGGGTCCAGATGTTGGAGGTCCATTCGGTCCGTACAGGCAATCAGAGCGCACGGAAATATATAGAAAATATTGCCAAATGTTGTTGGACAGTGGAAAAGCTTACAAATGTTTTGCTACGCCTGAAGAACTGGCTGAAATGAGAGAGCTTGCTTCAAAATTAGGCCAGAGAGTAGGTTATGATAGAAGGTATCGCAACTTAAGCTTAGATGAGTTAGAAAGACGCGAAAAAGAAGGTCAGCCCTTCGTAGTTCGTCTTAAGGTACCCCTAACTGGAGAGTGTGTTTATGAAGATGGAATCAAAGGAAGAATTACAGCTCCCTGGGCTGACATAGATGATCAGGTACTACTAAAATCAGACGGATTTCCAACTTATCATTTAGCAAATGTGGTAGATGACCATTTAATGGAAATCACCCACGTAATTCGAGGGGATGAATGGATGAGCTCCACACCTAAGCATATTTTGCTTTATGAAAGCTTTGGATGGACACCACCTGTTTTTATGCACATGCCTCTTCTTCTTGGTAAAGATGGAAAAAAACTTTCTAAACGGCGTAATCCCACCTCTATTTTCTACTACAGAGATAGTGGGTACCTCCCCGAGGCATTTGTAAACTTTATGACACTTATGGGTTATAGTATGCCAGGAGATAAAGAAATGTACTCACTGGATGAAATTATTAGAGCATTTGATCCTTCCCGGATAGGAGTCTCTGGTGCTTACTTTGACGTTAGCAAGTTAGACTGGCTAAACCAACAGTACCTTATTCAAAATATCCCAGAATCTCAGCTTTGGGAAAGAATGAAACAGTGGACCTTTAATGATGCTTTTATGGCGAAGCTTATGCCTTTATGCCATACCAGAATAAAAACTTTTGGCGATTTTATGGATCTCTGCGGATTCTTTTTTATTAATAAAATCAACTATACAGAGGAGCTTTTGTGTTCTGGGTTAACGCAAAAGGAAAAAATCCCACTGCTTTTGCAAGCAATTATTTGGAGTTTAGATGAACAAGAAAATTGGGGACGCACTGGCATTGAAAAAGCAGCCCATGATGTTTCACAAACCTTCGGTGTCCATTTCAAAAAGCTAATGATTCCTCTTCTTTATGGAACTTTTACAGGTAAAAGGCAAGGTCCTCCTCTTTTTGACTCTGTAGACATCCTCGGAAAGGATCGATCACGAGCTAGATTGCTTAGTGCAATAGAATTTTTAGGAGGTATTTCTAACAAAAAAATGGATCTTCTTACTAAAGCATGGTCAAAAAAAGATGGTCGAGAGCTTATGGTGTAGTGCTTGCTACCATGCTTCAAGCTCAGAAGATGAATCTACTCCTTTGGAATGCTCGGAAATGATGTAGGTGGGGTTATGCCCCCCCTGCACGCATGAAGTGCATAAAAATATAAGCATTGTGACGGTTACTGCTACTTCTTTCATCTAAATAATCTTCGCATCTGATATAATATTCTAAAAACAATTATTTACATTTTTTTAAAACAGTTGTCTATGAATATTTCAGAAAATTGTGTAGTTTATTCAAAAAATAGTCCCTTTGAGGCGATTTTATCAGCAAAGGAACCTTTATCAAAAAAAAATTCCAGTAAGGAAACTTACCATCTGGTCTTAAATATTCGAAACTCTGGGATAAAGTATAAACCAGGAGACTCTGTAGCAATTTTTCCTAAAAACAATCCTGCTTTGGTAGAGCTCATTATTTCAGCTCTTAAAGCCTCAGGAGAGGAACCCATAGTGGATCCCAAGCTTGGCGTCGTCTATACCTTAAAAGAATTTCTTTCTACAAGAGCCAACTTGTCAAGACTTACCTCATCATTTTTGAAGGTCCTTTATGCCCACCAATTAGAGGGAGAGGCTTCTGAAAAATTGCAGCGGCTGCTAGCAGTGGAAAATAAAGAAGATCTTAAGATATTTCTTCAGCAGCAACACCCTATTGATGCGCTAAAAGAATTTGGAGGAGCTGACCTCCCATTGCAAGAAATTTGCTCCCAATTTGGTCCTCTATTACCTAGATTTTACTCTATCAGCTCTTCGCAATCCACTCATCCAGATGAGATACATCTTACAGTAGCTTTGTATACCTTTTCTGCTGGGGATGAAAAAAAGTTTGGTGTAGCTAGTCATTTTCTTTGCCACCTAGCTAAAATTGAGGAAACGAGAATTCCTATTTATATTCAACCCACTGTACACTTTACTCTACCTGATGATACAAATGCCCCTATTATTATGATTGGTCCAGGAACGGGAATCGCTCCATTTAGAGCATTTCTACAAGAAAGATCCTCTACTCAGTCCCCAGGGGAAAACTGGCTATTTTTTGGAGAAAGAAATAAATCTACCGATTACTTTTATGAAAATTATTTTGAATCGCTATCTGAAGCTGGAAAGCTTCGTGTAGATCTTGCTTTCTCAAGAGATCAAGAAAAGAAAATATATGTTCAGCATAAAATGTGGGAGCGAAAAGAGGAGCTGTGGTGCTGGCTAAAAAAAGGAGCTTATCTTTTTGTTTGCGGTGATGCTCAAAGAATGGCAAAAGATGTTGAGCAAACTCTGCTTTTAATAAGCCAAGAAGAAGGTAATTTAACCGAGCAAGAAGCTAAAAATTTTCTGAAAGCATTAAAATCAGAAAAAAAATATCGGACTGATGTTTACTGATACTGAACTGTGGTAAGAACACAGAAACACTGTAGCCCATCGCCGCATCCAAAATCAGTAAGGCCATCTCCCGTAGTGGCAGTTAGACCTACTTGAGATACATCTAATTTCATTACTTCAGCTATTTTTTTTCTAAGTTCCATGTTTCGTAGCTGAAGTCTTGGCCTCTTTGCCTCTACGGTGAGTGCGACGTGTTGTACTTGAATAGTCCCTAAAGACTCCAAAGCTTTTTCTAAATATACTTGGCTGTCTGTTATCCCATCTTTTAAGCATAAATCCATGGCAATCCCCCCAAGAATAGGCACTCCTGAAATAGAAGTGATTGCATTGCAGATAGAATGAAAAACTACGTCCCCGTCTGAATCAGCGGCAAGGCCAGGTACCTCATCAAAAATAACACCAGCTATTACGCATGGCTTAGACGAATCTGCAGGAAGGAATCGATGACTGTCTTGACCTACACCAACCCTAACAATGGGGATACTTAAGCTGGGACTAATGTGATGTGACTCTTTTGCAGAAATCATGATTTCAAATTCCTTAGTTAATCTGGATATACTATCAAAATCTCAGAAAAATTTTAATAAAAAAAGTTCTAACCCCGTGCAACCGACTCATCTTTTAGTTCCGAATCATCCCATCCTCCTCCGAGCGCCTTATAAACAGATATTAAATTTGCCATATACCGCTCCTTACTTTGAAAATAGGCATCTTGGATAGAATAAAAATCTTTTAAGGCTTTGAGACGTTTTTTTTGATCCTCAAGACCCGATTGAACAAGTAACTTATTGAGTTCACATATTTTTTTTTTGGAGACAAGTTGTTTTTGCAACTCAGAAAAAGTAATAAATTCTTCAGCATAGGCTGAAAGAGAGCTTTCTACATCGGTTAAAGCTTGTGCTATCGCTTGCTCATACGAGATTAGTGCCTGTCTTTGTTTTGATTTTTGTACTTTCACGTTAGCAATCTGTTTCCAACCCTGAAAAATATTCCAATTCACGGTAGGCCAAACAAACCATAGCTCTGATGCTTTTGAAAATATATTGTTCCACTGGGCTGAAGCCCCTGCCAGTGCGGCAGTTAAACTTATATTAGGGAATAGAGCAGCTCTGGCCTCACCTACCTTTGAGCACGAAGCAAAATAGTGTTTTTCCGCTGAACGGATGTCTGGTCTTCTTCTCAAAAGATCTGAAGGAAGACCTATAGGAATCTTACCGAATGCAACTGGTATGGGTTTTCTTTTTTCAAGCACACTTGAAATTTCTCCAGGTGATTTGCCTAAAAGAAACGTAAGTTGGTAGATAGAATTTTTTAAACTCGATTTTAGAGTAGGCAGCTCACTTTTATATGCGGCGGCTTCAGCCATTTCCGCTTGCAGGCTTACCTCATCCGATAATCCTGATTTTGTCAGGGTTTTAGCTAAAAAAAGAATTTTTTTTTGTACCTTAATTTTTTTTTCTAAAGCATATATCCTTTGTTGCGTTGTCCTGATATCGGTATACAGCCTCGCTACCTCAGATACAACCGTAACTTGCGTACTGTGAATATTATCCTCAGAGGCTAGTACGTTGAAATATGCTGCTTGCTTTGCGCTTCGATTCTGACCAAAAAAATCTATTTCCCAAGATGCATCGAATCCTAAAACATAAAAGTTTTGATAAGGATTTCCAATGGTTGGCACTCCTAAAATATTTTGAGGCTTTTTTAAGCGCACCGCTGATCCAAACGTATTAATGCTAGGCCAGAGATCAGCGCTTTCCATCCTATAGTTAGCTCTTAATTCAAGCACCTTTTCTCTTGCCATTTTAAGATCGAAATTTTCTTCTAATGCAATCGTAATCAGATGATTTAAAGTTGGGTCATGAAATTGTTTCCACCAGAGTACTTCTGTATTTTCTTCGGAGGTCGTTACTGAGCTTTTTTCTATGTATTCCGGCGAAAATGCAGTAGATGGTAGGTCTTTTTTTGGACCCAGCATGCAACCTGCTAAAGAAAAACAACCTAAGATGATAAAAATATTTTTTTTCATTGCTGCTATTTTTTTACTTTGCACTCATTATTCATTGTTTACCAGGAAATCGAAATTTTAAATAATTTATTTGATTAAACTCGAAAAAAAAGAGGAACTAGCCCATATTGAAATTTTGTATATTTTCACATCAAACGCAAGTCTATTCATGAGTAAAAAAAAAAGACTTTTAGCTCTAGCAGCAATACTTCTTTGTATCACAACTATTGTTCTTTGGAATACAAGAACAAAGTATTCCTCTCTGAATACTTCTCATTTGGTTTTATATGGAAATGTAGATATTCGAGAAGTTGATTTAGGTTTTCGAGTTTCAGGTAAAGTCAAAGATGTTTTTTTTGATGAGGGAGATACAGTAAAGGCAGGGGACTTACTTGCCACACTGGATCCTAAACCCTATAACGAAAAGCTTTGGAAAGCTAAAGCGGATGTTCAATCTGTACAAATAGCTATGAAAAATGCGAAAAAACAGTTTCAAAGAAGGCAAAAGGCTAAAAACTCTTTGGCTATTTCGGAGGAAGACTATGAAAATGCTCTCGTAACGTATGAAGGATTAAAATCACAAGTAGAGTCATCCCTGGCAAATTTTGCTGTGGCAAAGACAGAATTAGAGGATACTAACTTATATTCTCCATCTAACGGGGTAATTCTTACAAGGATTAGGGAACCCGGATCTATTCTAAAAACAGGTGATCCTATTTTTACGTTGAATCTGAATCAGCCTATATGGATCCGGTGCTATATTGATGAACCAAATCTAGGTTTGATTTTTCCAGGTATGAAAGCTAAAATTACGACAGATACAAAAACTAATTCGGTGTACGACGGACATATCGGCTTCATTTCCTCTGTAGCTGAATTTACACCAAAAAATGTGGAATCGCCTCAGCTTAGAACAGACTTAGTTTTTCGCCTTAGAATCATTATTGAAAATCCAGATAACGGCTTAAGACAAGGGATGCCAGTAACTGTTGAGTTAATAAGGGGATAAAACCAATAGGGAGGTAATTTGGATAAGGACTCTCCTACCATTGAGCTTATTCAGCTTAGTAAATTTTTTCCAAAATCTCAAACGCCAGCTTTAAGTAAACTCAATGCAAAAATTTTTAAAGGCCAACTCACAGGAGTTATTGGGCCTGACGGCGCAGGAAAAACTACTTTGCTAAGGATACTAGCAGGCCTTTTAACGATTTCAGAGGGTCAGATCAGGGTTTTGCAATTAGACCCAATGAGCCAAGCCAAAGAACTTCATAAAAATATAGGGTATATGCCTCAAAAATTTGGTTTATATGAGGATTTAACCGTTCTGCAAAATCTCTCTTTATATGCCGATCTTCAGGGGCTTGAAAAGCATAAAAAACTTGCAGTTTTTGAAAAGCTTTTATCTTTTACTGATCTAAAAAATTTTACAAATAGATTAGCAAAAAATCTATCTGGTGGCATGAAACAAAAATTAGGTCTTGCGTGTGTGTTATTAAGAAAGCCTAAAATTATTTTACTGGATGAACCAAGTGTGGGAGTAGACCCAATTTCTCGAAGGGAGTTATGGAAGATGGTCTCCACTCTTATTCAAGAAGAAATTACAGTAATTTGGAGTACCTGTTACCTCGATGAAGCAGAAAAATGCGATAACGTCCTACTTTTAAATGAAGGAAAACTCCTCTACCACGGCCCTCCTAAAGATTTTACTTTTCGCGTTAACGAACAAGTATTTCTATGCCGACCACCTAAAGAAAAAAAAAGAGAGACCCTAGCGTATCTATGTAATCACTCATCTGTGGTTGATTGTACGGTCCAAGGAGAATCTCTAAGGATCGTATTAAAAAAGGGAGTGTCTATATCCTCTCTAGACTTAGACACAAAAATAGAACCTACTCAACCTAGATTTGAAGATGCATTCATACACACCCTAAGCCCTTCTGGCATCAAATTTCACCCTGATATATCTCATTTTAATGAAGAGGAAATAATTGCTAATCATGTAATTGAAGCTAACCAATTGACTAAAAATTTTGATCACTTTACTGCGGTAGACAAAATTAATTTTTCTGTGCAAAAAGGAGAAATTTTTGGCCTTCTTGGACCTAATGGAGCTGGTAAATCCACTACTTTTAAAATGTTATGTGGACTGTTAAAACCATCTAGTGGATCCTCGTCGATTATGGGCTTAAGCTTTCAAGAAGCACCCAGTAAAGCAAGATCAAAAATCGGGTATATGGCGCAAAAATTCTCTTTATATGGTGACTTAAGCTGTCTTGAAAACCTTCAATTTTTTTCAGGAATATATCCCGTTCCAGCTTCCGAATCAAAATCTGTAATCCAAGAAATGATACAAATGTTTGATCTTGCTGCCTATGCTGATACTACCACAAAAGATCTCCCTTTAGGATTCAAGCAGCGATTAGCACTTGCATGCGCTTTAATGCACAAACCCAAAATATTATTTTTAGATGAACCAACTTCTGGAGTAGATCCAATAACCCGTAGAGAATTTTGGAGTCACATTAATACGTTAGTCAAAAAAGGAATAACTGTCATGATAACAACTCACTTCATGGATGAAGCGGAATATTGTGATCGAATAGGATTAATTAATAAAGGCCGGCTCATGATGCTAGGGAGTCCTGAAGAGCTTAAAAAAGCAGCGAGCTCTCAGCAAAATCCTTATCCCACGCTGGAAGATGCTTTTATAACTCTTAGTCAGGAGACACCTTCTTGAGCTGGCTATCCAAACATACAAGAGTAAAAGCACTGATAGTTAAAGAGTTTTTTCAAATTCTGAGGGATCCGAGCAGTTTAATTATCGCTACCGTATTTCCTTTATTTTTACTATTTATTTATTGATTTGGTATTTCTCT
>JBEIFG010000004.1:0-23355 GCA_040382555.1 Chlamydiales bacterium
ATTAATAGGCTCTCCAGAGGCTGTGGCTTTATTTCAAGCGAAAAGAGATGATTTACTAGCAGCTTTTCAGTCAGGCAATTATAATTTTCGTGTACAAAGAATTGAAACATCCCTTCAATCTACAGATAAGCCGCTTTTCAAAAGAAAAGAATCTGTAGGTGATGAGGCTTCTAATGACACAGGACAAGGACCTAAAGAATGACGATTACACACTCTGAAGAAACTATTTCCTCCTATTCAAACCTTCCTCTCCATCATCGAATCCCCCCTTCAGAGGATCCCCTGAGGTTTAAAAGCTTTATGGAATGCATACAAACCAATGAATTAGACTGCCCAGAAAAGTCTACTGACTCTTTATCCAACGTATTTGAACTGGAGCCGAAAAGAAAAAAAGGAAATTCTTTAGCTACAGCTCCATATTTACCTACACCTTCTTTAGTATCTTCTCCTGCTGCTTTGGCAATAACATCTGCTCCGATCACTCCCTCTATTAAAGCCCTGGACGAACTATTTGAAAAAATGGCTTCTTCAATGATTCTTATGAATAGTGATGGAGTACAGACTACTAAAGTCTTTTTAAGTGAGGAAAGTCTCTCTAATCCTATGTGGAAAGATCTAGAAATTACGATTGAAGAATACAACACCGCTCCTAAAATTTTTAATGTAAAAATTACTGCACCTGCTCAAATAATCGAGCAATTTAATCTTCACATCGCAGAATTTATTCGTCTTTTTCAGGAAAGAAAATTCGGTTTTAGTATAAATAGAATAGATATGGAAATAGCACACTCTAAACCTATATTTTCTCGCAAAGAAAATATAGGTCAAGATGAAGGCAAGGATCAACAAGGTAGCACATAAAAATGAATACAAGGCATGAGCACTGGATAAAACAGATCGTAGAAACTCATTCTCAACCGCGTCAGATCCCTATGTGGGGATCATTTCCTACCTTTGATTATGATATATTTGCCAAAAATTTATCCTCTTCTTTAGGCATGCAAAATATTCACATACAACCCTCCACCCCTGAGTGGGTCTCTTACGATCAATTCCTTACCTGGGCAGGGCCCTCTTCCTCTTACCAAATCATCAAAATATCTCCTTGGAGTGGCCAAATTCTTTGGATTATGCCTCAGGAAGATCGTCGAAAGCTAGTTTCTAAAATGCTTTCTCATTCTGAACTAAATGGAGCAGATAATACCAAATTTCAAGAAGGCTTTTATCAATATCTTACCCTTCAGGCTCTAGAAGAGTTTGAAGCCTTAGGTGCCTATCCAGAGCTTCATCCACGACTATCTAAAGAAGAAATCTTTCAGGAAGATTTTTGCACCATACCGATGTCTATTACTGTAGATAATTCTACCTTTTACGGAACTCTGGCTATTTCGGATTCTTTTCAAACATCTTTAAAAGAGCATTATAGTAATAAACTACCCCCACTTTCTTCACACTGGCTATCCAACCACTTAGACTTACCTCTTTCTCTGCAGTGTGGAAGTACTACGCTCTCTTTAAGGGAGTGGAACCAAGTCGGTATAGGAGACTGTATTGTTTTGAGTCGCTGCACTTATGACCCTGAACTACATAAAGGCTCTGTAACGATTTGTCTTGATCATTCTCCGATTTTTCGCGCGAAAATCAAAAAAAATAATTTAAAAATCCTAGATTATGCATATTACCACGAGGAAGAAAAATCCATGGATAGCAATGAAACACTTCCCCCTGAGGAAGGTTACCTTAAAGATGAATTTTCTGATGAGCACTCTTTCTTTGATGCGGATGAAGATAAAGAGGAAAATGAACACTTGTGGTCTGAGGAAGGGTCCACAAAGGCCTCTGCGGAAGCTATTATTTCCACGCAGGATATTCCTTTGACCCTTGTCGTAGAGGTCGATAAAATCAAAATGAACTTAGATAAACTGCTACAATTGGCTCCAGGAAATGTATTAGAGCTTTCTGTAAAACCAGAGCAAGGTGTTTCCATTACTGTGGGTGGAAAAAAGGTAGCTCACGCTGAACTAATCAAACTTGGTGATATTCTCGGAGTAAAAATTCTAAAAATGAGCAACTAATTCATCGAATGACACAAAATTTTTTCTATAAGCAAGATACTTTACCTAATCTTACCGAGGAAAAAGTCCAGCCCACCCCCACCCATATAGGTCCCTATAAAATTGAGGGGCTTTTGAATAAAGGCGGGATGAGCTTTTTATATTTAGGTATCCACCCTGATACTAAGCAACCTCTTGCTATAAAAATTTTATCCCCAGACTACCTTTCTGATGAAAAAGCCATCGAAAGATTTCTAAAAGAAACCCATATTATTAGCCTCTCTAATCATCCAAATATTGTAAAATTATATGGGGAAGGTAAGTGGGAGCAGGGTCTGTATATCGCTATGGAGTGGATACGCGGTATTTCTCTTAGACAATTTATAATGCAACAGTCTTTATCTTTACGTAGGGCCCTTGAGATTATTTTACAAGTTTCCTATGCGCTTCATCACCTTCACTCCCATGGAATTATTCATAGAGATTTAAAACCTGAAAATATTCTCATCACAGAGGATGGTGGCATCAAAGTGATTGACTTTGGAATAGCCCAAGTAGGACAGGAAAAAGCTCTATTAGATCCAAGCAAGAGGCTCATTATGGGAACGCCAAACTATATGAGTCCTGAACTTAAAAATAATACAAGTACTGCTTCCTTTGCCTCTGATATTTATTCCCTTGGGGTCATTTCCTACGAACTTATCCTTGGTAAACTCAGCTACGGTGTTCTTCAAACAGAGCTTTTACCTAAAGGGTTAAGAAGAATTATTGAAAAAGCCTTAGCTCTATCTTTAGAGGAAAGGTACAAAATCATATCCGAATTCATTAACGATGTTTCTAGGTACTTAACTTCGGGTGATATAGAAAAAGAGCGCCCCGGAAGTGATCAAATAAAAGAAGTGGTCGAAACTTTTCAAAAGGTCTCTCAAAATATCTCCGTATCTATTTTAAATGAATGGGAGCAAATCGATGTTGGGATGTCTAAGCATAGCTTGGCCACTCAATTTGGTCTTTATATTGATGCTCTTAAATTATCGAATGGTGCTTTTTTATTTATTCTAGCAGAATCTTCTTGTTTAGGTCTTGAATCGATTGCTTACGTATCCAATTTAAGGGGATATTTAAGATCCCTAGTGTTAGAAAAAATGAAGCAGGGAAAGACGAATTGGGACTTAGCTGACGTAGCTCAAGTATTGAATGAATTCGTATTTCAAGATCCCCTTAAGCAAACCTATGCCTTTAGTGGTCTTTTACTTAATCCTTTTACCGAACAGCTCTCTTTTATCAATGCAGGACTCAACCAGCTCATTCACATATCTGCTGAAGGCAGGTCTAGTATACTCTCTTCAAACAACCCTCTACTTGGTCAAGAAAGAAATCCTGAATTTACCCAGGTAGTAGATAATTGGAATGTGGCAGAAACCCTTTTATTTCACTGCCTAGCCCCGTCCTATAAAACAGAGCCATATCAGCAAAAACAAACTGAAAAAATCCTTTTAGAATCGGTAGAAGAGGATCGATTTTTATCTGCTCAAGCACAATCTGACCTTTTAGTGAAAAAAGCAATGCTTCTATCTTTTCATAGAGAGCAAAAACAATCTAAAGTGCTTTTAAGCATTCAAAGAATTAGTTGATTTTTTTATTTTTTTGTAATCGTAATAACTAGGGCTTCTTGGTGAGGATAATAGTCACAGTGCTCTGGAACTTCCACATGAATAATCCTTTCTTCATAGTCTAAAAATGGATTAGTAATAATTTTCTCAAACCAAAATTTATCTTGGTATTTTGAGGTAGGATTATTTAAATAGCACGAAAAACGGGAACCTCTTCTCATATGGGAAGATAAGCACTTTTCAAGAAACATAAATAATCGATCTCCCTTTTTATTAAAAGTATAGGGCGGTACATCCTTGCTGTTCAACACATCTTCATTCGTTAAAAATCCTGCCTTGAATAAGCGCTCAATCAGTCTGCTCCTTTCAGTGGCTTTAATATGCTCAGCACTTACTAAATCATTTATAAAAAATAAGATCTCTTTAGGATCTTTTTTTTGTAATTGCCATAAAAATGCCCATACTTCTTCCTCTGCATACTTAATACCAGAGAGCGAAGGGATCATTTCATGAATTTTTCTTAATAAAAGATCCCCTTGCTGCAATATACTTGCTGAGGATTCTTGTTCTTGTTTCCATCGAAATAATGTTTCTTCACTTTCAAGGGGATAATCATCAAAAAAAATAGCATCAAACACTCCAAGTGAAGATAGCGCATTTTGCCAAGTATCTTCCACAAGATGAACACTTGGATAATGACTGGCCCAGTCATTAGCTTTTTTTATCACCTCAGGATGAAATTCGATAATAGTGTGACTTTTGGGGAAATATGTTTGAATATGAGAAGCAGAATATCCACATCCAAAACCTATCTCGAGAACATCCCCAAAGGGCTGCAGCGCATCAATGCAAGCTTCCATGTAAGGCTTTTCCCAAGCCATCATTACTTGAAATTTATCTTCCTTTAAAAGAATTTCCTCCCCATTTTGATCAAGGTCGTATCGCATACTACAGCGCGCTTTCTCTTCCATAATAATCTCTACATGTTTTAAAGGTGTTTTTGAATTATAGCGTTTTTGGAAAAACATCAACTTCAAGTTTTATTCTGAATATAGATTTTTTTTTAAAACGAACAGGAAAATCTGCAAAAAATAAAAAAAAATATTTTTAAAGAACAATATCGCTGCGTATCTGAAGAATAAACATATTTTTTATCATCTTTCAAAACTTCCGTTTACAATAATACAAAAAGTATTTTAGGATTCGGAACATGCCTATAAAAATTTTCCATTAGGTGAAATTTTGTCATAATATAAATGAGGCTTTCCAAGTATGATGATGCGCTTCCTAGTGAGATCTCGTAAACGCTTTGTGTCTAATGTTGCGCTTGTTGCATCTTGTGTCAATTTTTTAAGTCCTGGTATATGTTACACACAACCTTCTGAAGACCCTGCGCTGGCTGCTTTTTTTAAATTTGGAGGAGATAGCCACGTAGATACGGGCCCTAGCTATACAGTCAATTTTAATAACGTTCCCGTTATTGAAGTGATTCGATTTGTAAGTAAAGTTACGAACATGAACTTTGTTTTTTCTCAAGATGAAATTCAATTCAATGTAAGTATCATTTCTGAAGAGCCCATAAGTATAAAAAACATCATGTCAGCACTTATTCAAGTGTTAAGAATTAATAATTTAACTCTTCTTGAGCAAGACAATAGTCTAATTATCACTAAAAGCCTTGATGTAAATCAAATTCCTACCATCGTATCTGGTGATATTCCTGACTCTGAAAAAACTACAGCACCCATTGTTACCCGGGTTTTTAGAATCAAAAACGCAGCCGTATCCTCTGTGGCCAACATCATCAGACCTATGACCTCGAAGACCGCTCTTATTGAGGTATCCAACGAAACAAGACAACTGATAGTCACAGATATTACAACCAATGTGGAAAAAATTGCCTCCCTGCTAACTAGCTTAGATGCTCCCCACACTCCCCTAGAAATAGATAGTTACGAGGTGAAAAATGTATCTTCGCATGATATTATCGCTTTAACCACGCAAATACTTTCTCCTTTTACAGAAGGAAATCCATTAATTTTTGTACCTCAATTAGATACAAATACTATTTTTATTGTTTCGACCCCTTATCTGATTGAAAGAGCTATGACCGTAATGGAAGACATTGATACAAGACCCAAAAATGCTCAAGTAGGTGCTAAATCAAACGATAAGCAAAATGTATACATCTACAACATTCTGAATCGATCTCCTCAAGAAATCACAAGTTTTCTACAAGAAATCAGTAATCAACTTGTTGCTAGTGATCCTACAGGATCTGCTGTTTTAGTACAGTCTTTAAGATCTGCAAAATACGTACAAGATACCAATTCTTTGCTCTTTATCACTGATGCTGCTTGCTGGTCAAAAATACTAGAAATTTTAAACTCAATAGATTCATCCGCATCTGCCTATAAAACTTCCGTATTTATTTATTCTCCAAGGAATACGTCTAATGATCAGCTTCAACAGTCTTTGCTTCGAATGACAGATACTTTACACGATATAGACCTAATAAATGCGATCAAGACATCTAGACTGATTAAGGAAAATAATTCTATCTTATTTAACGGATCTCCTTCGACAGTTACAAAACTGCAAAATATCATCGCCACTCTTGATGCTACCCCAATTAACCCCTCGGAAGCAAAATCTAATTTTCTGATATATAATCCCAAAAATCAAACGGGAGAAGATCTACAGTCCTCTCTTAAGGAAATGACAAAGACCTTAAAAACAAGTGGTCTTTCAAATGCAACCCTTATTGATGTACTAGAAGGAGCAAAGTGGATCCCTTCAACAAACTCTTTTGTCTTCACAGGTGACCCAGCTTCATTACAAAAAGTGCAAGACATCCTTGCATCTATAGATATTCCTAGTGGAGATAAATCTTTGATGCAAACCTTTATATACAAGCCCTCCTTCGCTACTGAAAAACAGCTCTCTGATGCTTTAAATAAATTTGCAAGTACTTTAGACCCTTCTAATTATTCTGATAAAAATCTATCTCAAACCATTAAACAAGCTCAATGGCTAAGTGAGAGTGACTCTTATATTTTTAGAGGGGATAACTCCACCATTATAAGACTTAAAGAAGTTCTAGCTAATATTGATAACTCTCAAAATTTTGCAAGTCCCGCTCAAAAAGGATTTTTTCTTTATAAACTAAAATATGCTCAAGGTAGTTTAGTCATTGAAAATCTAAAAAATGTTTCCTCTGTACTATCACAGGCCGGTGCCAGCGATAAGTCACTTGAAAAATCTATTTCATCCATAAAGTGGGTGAAAGAAAATAACACTTTATTGATTACCGGCTCAACTCAAGTAATCGACCAGATTAAGTCCTTAATTGATGAATTCGATATTCCCTCTGCAAAAACAGAAGCTATCATTACTCCAAAGTCTGAGTTTTTTATCTACAAACCGGTTAATCAATCCCCCTCCCAAATCCAAGAAAATCTCTCTTACTTATCTAAGGATTTAGAGCAATCCGGTTTGGTAGATGATGACTTAATCCATACAATGAATTCTGCTAAAATTATCCCTACTTCCAATTCAATTCTATTTACAGGAACAGCTCAATCCCTCGAAAAGCTTCGCAGCGTTCTTCAAACTGTAGATACAAGCCAGCCAAACACTACAGTACAAACGATCGGTGCAAATACGTTCTTAATTTATAAAATTAAAGCAGCAGATGCCGACACCCTAATCACAAATATTAAAAATTTTGCCAATGAACTTCTTAAGTCTAGCCCTCAAGATAAAGAAGTTGCCGATGTGATTAATTCTTGTAAATATGTGAAAGATACTAATTCTATTCTATTCACTGGAAACGAAAATGCCCTTAAAAAAGCTGAGCAAATCACTGAAAAATTCGATATTGAAACACAAGTGACAAATAGAGAAAATACCTCTAACTACGTTGTGTATAATCCCAAATTTCAATCAGGCACTGAATTGATAAATATTTTGAATGACTTTATGCATAACCTAAAGGCTTCCGGTGTCAGCGACACAGGTCTTTATGATGCAATAAGTCACTTGAAATTCATTGATAAAACTAATTCTCTAATCATTACTGGTGATAGTGAATCGATCGGTAAAATCGAAGCTCTTTTAGCTAAATTTGATATCCCTGGTAAAGATTCTTTGCAGCCCACCATTTCAGCCATAAATACGACTACGAATTTCCTGATCTATAAGCTACAATATCATAAAGGTAGCGAGATTATGTCTGCTTTAAAAGAGGTCTCTGCCAGCCTTGGTAAATCAGGCTCAAGCAATAAACCTCTTCTGGATTCGATTGACTCTCTGCAGTGGGTTCAGGTGACTAATTCTCTGCTTGGGACGGGTGATACTGAAAGTTTAGCGAAACTCAAAGAACTGATAGAAAATATCGACGTTCCCTTAAGACAAGTATTCATTGAAGTTCTCGTCATCGAAACTACTTTGTATAACTCCCAAACCTTTGGTCTTCAATGGGGATCTCAGCTACAGTACCTAAACAAAACTATTGGAGCGGGAGGCAACTTCCCCTTATCCAGCACAGGTTCAATAGGTAATCAAGCTTATACTAATGCGCCAACGACGTTTAGTAATAGTATTCTTAACACCACTGCAGCAACCCCTCCATCGCAAGCATTCGGCTCTGCTTCCGCAGTTCCATTTACCCAAGGCTTTGACCTAGGTGTTATAGGCGATATTATTATGCATAAGGGGAAGTCTTTTATTTCTTTAGGGGGCTTGATCAATGCTTTGCAAGTAGATAATGCAACCACTGTGGTAATGAACCCCAAAATTATTACTCAAGATGGTCATACCTCCACTATTTTTGTTGGCCAAAACATACCATTCACCGGATCTTTTGTATCTAATACAGGGCAAAGCAGTACATTGCAAACCTCTAACATCGAGTACCGCGATGTAGGGGTAAATTTAACTATCACTCCCACATTAGGAACGAATAATGTGATTACCTTGGACATAAGCCAAGATATCAGTGAGCAAGTTCCAAATACCACTACTGTACAAGGATCTTCAGTAAGCGGTATACAAACTTCCCACACGAGTATGAATACAAGGGTACATGTCCCTAATAATCACTTCCTTGTGCTTAGTGGAATGATCCAAGACACTAAAAACAATTTCAAGTCAGGCATCCCCTGTTTGGGTGGATTACCTGTCGTAGGCGCTCTTTTCTCTGAAAATGACCGTGCTGCTTCAAAATCTAACGTGATCATATTCTTAAGACCTATTATTATAAACTCCTTCGAAGATTATGATAAGCTCACTGAAGAAGAAGAAGCAATGTTCAAAGAAAACGCTGTCGAGCAACTTCTTAAAGAAGAGTTCGATGCGGGTACAGAGATGATTAAAGCATTAAGTAATGAGTAAAAATAAAAAATTTATAAAACTAATTTTTTCTAACGTCGTCTTAGCAGGGATTCTCTCCTCACTGCTTTTGACCTCTTGCCATCACACAAGTGAAAAAATCGAGCCAAAACTTGATTATGCCGTTCAAGATAAATATCTACTGAGCCTTCCATCTCCTTTTGCTCCTCTTTCTAGAGAAGAGTTGTCCGAGAGCTGGTCCAAGGAGTATCTTATTGGTGTAGCTTTTGCTCATCAGCTAGATCTATATCAAGCTATCACGGCATTCAGACGAGCTGAGATCCTATTACCCAAAGAAAATTCTCAAAGAAATCAAGAAATACAATATGAAATATTTCTTTGCTATTATCTTGGTAGAAAATATTCCGATGCCATTTATGTATATGAAAACACCTGTTTAAATCAAATCAGTGTCTCTTTTCCTGCTGCATCTGATTTATTACTCCTGCTTTATGACTGCTACAGCAGAACAGGTGATGAAATCAAAGCAAGCCGCATTCTTAACTATATTGAGCAAAACTTTCCTGAAGCTGCCGATAAACTATATGTTTACTCTAACCTTTTAGAAGCCAATTTCCCTAAGCTGGAGGAAATTGGAAAAGTTCCGTCCTATGAATATATAGAAGATTTAGTTTCAAGCTACGAAAAAGAAAGAAAATCTATTGCTACTGCTCGTAGATTAAATGCTCTTTGTCCTGGGGCTGGATATTTTTATTTAGGTCAAGCTCAGTCGGGAGTCACTGCATTCATTCTGAATGGATTATTTATAGCTGCCAGCGCCTACTTTTTTGAAAAAGGAAATCTTCCCGCCGGTATCATCTTTACCAGTTTTGAGGCAGGCTGGTATTTTGGAGGTATTGTAGGTGCCGCCGAAGAGGCTAAATTTTATAATGAAAGACTCTATGAAAATATGGCTACGAAAGTAATGAATGACAACGGCCTATTCCCTGGATTTATGATAAAATATGCATTTTAGATTTTGTCTATTTATTCTATTTTTTATAAGCTGCACCTGTCTTTGTAGGGCTAAGCCCGGATATACCCAACCTTGGGGTAAAGATCATGATCTACAATTTATCGCAGATCCAAATCCCAAAGCAGATCCCAAATATTCTCTACCGGTCACCATCGCTGATAAAATCATAAAATTCCATCAAACTATAATTTCTCCCGTTGATGGTCCCAGAAGTCATTTTCGCCCCACCTCCTCTAGATATATGCAGCTGGCAATGCATAGACATGGCTTCATAAAGGGATTTATTATGGGTTGTGATCGATTACTTAGAGAAAATAAAGATCCCTGGGTGTATCGGACAATAGAAATTGATGGACAAGTGTATAAATACGATCCAGTGAGAAAATAATTCGTCATCACATTACATCATGACGAATTATTTATGATTTTACGAAAAATAAGAAGGGTCTAAGGATTCATCTTCTTGAAGATCTGGCATAGCATCTAAATCGAAATCATCCGTATCTTCCTTTAAATCTACCCGCTGAGCTTTAGGCTGGGAAGATATCTTCATACCGCCACTCACCTCTTGGGGATGCTCTTCTTCCCTCTGGTGTTTACCGCGCAGATCAAACACTAAAGGAACCCCTTTAAAGCTATATTCCTCTCGGAACTGATTAATCATATATTTTTTATAACTCTCAATCATCAGCTCTGGAAAGTTAACGAATACCACAAAACGAGGAGGATGCGTGGCCACTTGAGCCATATAATAAATACGTAATCGCTTACCTTGAATCATTGGAGGATGATACTTTTGCAGTACTCTTTCAATAAACTTATTCAGCTGACCTGTAGTGACTCTCATTCCCCTTTGCTCATAAACTTCTTTAATCAATGGGAATAATTGATCTAAGTTACGGTGCTCTTGAGCTGAAATAAATAAAACAGGGCAGTAATTTAAAAACGAAGCCTCTATGCGAATACTTTTCAAGCAATGCTCCATGCGATAGCCCTGCACAAGATCCCACTTATTAAACACTAGCACACAAGCCTTGCCTTGAGCTTCAATCTCTTCAGCTATTCGCTTTTCTTGTGTTGTCATACCAAAGACAGAGTCCATAACTAGAACGCATACATCTGATCTCTCAATAGCTCTCTGAGTACGAATGGCTGCAAATTTATCCACTACTTCATGTTCCGCCTTTTTACGCCTTATACCCGCCGTGTCAATCAAGATCATAGGGGTACCCTCGTGCTCTATAGCAATATCTATACTATCTCTTGTAGTTCCAGCTATCGGGCTTACTACACAGCGATCTTCATCTAAAATGGTGTTCACAATCGTAGATTTACCCACATTAGGACGTCCAATAATAGCTACCCGGACTGCCCCATTTGCCTCATCCTCATCTTTTTTCCAATCTCTTCCTTTGAATGCCGCCTCTAAAAGCTCTGCTATCTGAAAACCCTGGACCGCAGAAACTCCCACTACCTCTTTAAATCCAAGAGCGTAAAACGGATAAATTAACTCCATTTGATCATGGTTATCAATTTTATTTACCGCAAGCACCACTCGTTTATTTGTCCTGTGTAGAATCTTAGCTACGATGTCATCTAGTAAAGTAATTCCGCTATGTGCATCAACTACCATTACAATTACATCCGCCTCTTCAATCGCTATTTCGGATTGCTGGCGTATTTCTTTTTGAAAGGGAACCTCAGAATTCGGATGAATTCCACCAGTATCAATTAACTGAAATGTGTGACCAAAAAAATCAGCTTCTGTGTAAAGGCGGTCTCTAGTGATCCCTTCAGCCTCATCAACGATAGCTATTTTTTTCTTGCAGATACGATTAAAAAGAGCAGATTTTCCTACATTAGGACGACCTACAAGAGCTAGTTTAACTTTAGGATTCATGATTAGGACCTCTTTGATGAAGAGGGGATTATAGAGCATGATAAGATTAAAATACAGGCTGTAAATCCCTTTTTAGCTCAAAAAATCATCCTACTAAAAATTAAAATACGAGATTATGAAAGCATCAGAAGATGTTTTTCAAAGCTCAATATCTTTTTCAATCGATTTAACCAGCTCTAATAGCTCTTGCCGGTTTAAAGTTTTTATATGATCTTGTTCATCAAAGCCGATCACAGACTCAAAAAGCTCATTCTTTTTTTGAATCAATGCGTGAATTCTTTCTTCGATAGTTTTTTTTGTAATTAACTTAAGAACATGAACCCCTCGGCTTTGCCCCATCCTATGAACCCGATCTGTAGCTTGATTCTCCTTAGCAGGATTCCACCATCGGTCATAGTGTATGACTACAGAAGCGGCTGTAAGCTCTATACCCGCACCGGCCGCTTGCAGGGATCCCACAAACACCTCGCAGGATGGATCGTTTTTAAAACGCTCGATTTCTTCTCTTCGATTTCGTGTGCTCCCCCTGATTTCAGCAAACCCTATTTTTTTTTCTAAAAGGTATGCCTCAATGATATCCATCATGTCTAAATACTGCGAAAAAACGACGACTTTTTGACCCGACTCTCTAGCCTCTTCCAGTCTTTCAACAAACAAATCCCATTTACCAGAACGATATTTATGATAATTTTCAAAATCTTTATTAATCATTACAGGGTGATTACAAATTTGTTTCAAGCGTGAAAGAACTGAAAACACGTGAACGTAACCTCTAGATGCGCTCCCTTCGCTTAAATCTTTGATCATAGCATCTTTTTCCAAGTTAAAAACCTCTCGATACAAGGTTTTTTGATCAGGAGATAAATCGCAAAAATACACCTCTTCTATCTTTTCCGGTAATTCAAGAAGAACCTCTGATTTTTTCCTTCGCATGATGAAAGGACGAACGATCTTGGCAAGAAGAGTCCTCTTTTCATCATCCAGTCCTTTTTCGATAGGGTTTACAAAAAACTCTTTAAAATGAGCCTCTTGGGGAAGATACCCCGGCAAAATAATTTCGAATAGAGCTCTTAAGTCCAATAGCCTATTTTCAAGCGGAGTGCCCGTAAGACCAAGAACCATATGACACTGCATTGTTTTTATAGATTTATGTGTCTGCGATTGAATATTTTTAGCATTTTGAATTTCATCAAAAACAGCTACTTCAAAGGATAAAGTAGAAAGTAGTTTTTTTTCGCTTCTAAGGGTGCCGTATGAGGTCAGCAGAATATCAGATTGCTCTTCAAAATCTGCTATAGTACGGTCTAACCCATAAAAAACTCTTACTCTTAAGGAGGGGAGAAACTTCTCTAATAAATCTTCCCAATGATAAATAACTGATGTGGGACAGACAATCAAAAACTTTTTATTCTCTCCGGCTGCATTCCAAACAGCTGCTAAAAGAGCCATAGCTTGATGTGTTTTGCCCAAACCCATTTCATCACATAAAAGACCAGACAAATGATTTGTATATAAAAACCATAGCCATCTAAGCCCTGTTTCTTGATATAACCTCAACTCACTTTTGAGACCTTTGGTATTTACGTCGGTTGAAGACCGCATTTGCCTAAACTCTTCTAAAAGAGCTCTTGAGTGCGTTTGTTTTTCAAGGTCCCCTTGAGGCTCAATCAACTGCTCGAATGCGTTCAGACGAATCCACTCTAAAGAAGTCAGCCTTAATTGCTTACCTTGTTTTAACCAACGTTTTTTTGAAAGATTTTTGAGCCAATTGAATCGAGGTTGTCGAAGATCGATCAAACCAGCAGCACTAAATAAGTATCTCTTATTTTCTTGCAAAGCACCCCATAATTCCATTGCATCGACTCTGCCAAGATCTGTTTCGTAGTAAAGATCAACGATCCATTTACCTTCTTTTGATTTCTCATCCTGTTGCACTTCTTGGATATGAAGCCTAATTTGCGATATCTTTTTTAACCTAGGATCCCATAGACGCACATAAGGAGCAAGAGCACCCAATTCTGAACCTATGAAGTAACCCTCTTGGCGCTTATCTAATGTTTTTTCCTCTAAAAACTGATCCATGGGGGGGCGAAGAGGAAGAGCTGAAAAGCCCTCTTTGTCTACGTAACAATATTCTCCAAAGAAAAAAACACGAGAGGGATCAACTTTCATAGAAAAAGTATAATGAGGTTTAATCCTAATTCTTTCTTCGGGTGTAAGCATAAGATCGACAAATACAGCTTCCACAGGACAATGCAGGGAAAAAAAACCAGCTACATGCCCTAGCTCGTAAGCATGCCGCCGAATGAAGGTAGAAATTTCATTGTGAGGTATCTTTAACCCAGCATATAAATTGGATACTCCACGATCTTTTTCTTTCTGAAAAAACCCTTTCGTTGGAATATAGATCCATTCTCCAAAATCGATAACCCCTAATTTATCTTCTACCAGTTCGAAGTGAGACTCAAAGCATAGCTGTAAAGATGCATCGAGATAGTAGTGCAACTCTGATTCAATAGTCATTAGATGCGTTTGAAATCCTTCAAAAGAGTTAAGCCAAGTCCTGTGTTGATTTACAAAATCGCTAACCTTATCTTGAGAAATTACAACTGATGCAAAGGCAAATTTTTGACCTCTAATTTTATAAAAGCCTCTATCTTGAAGATAAACCCATGAACCAAAGTACGCGGAATTTTCTTTTTGCAAATCCCCTGGTTCAAAAATGTAGGCTGATATCACGAAATTCTTTTTTTCATTCAAGGAACATTCATATTGGACATCATGTTCCTCTTCATGAACTGTGTCATATACAAGCACCTCTTTCAGCAGATATGCATGTTTATCTAAAAGACTTGCAATTCGATCTTCATAAACTACATTCTGTGCAAACCAAGATTCTTTTTTTAGAGAACGGAATCCAAATTGGGGAAGGTATCCCCATCCATCAAGCTCAATACATAATTGATCTTCATTGGGTAATGAGGTAGTCTTTTCTTTTGTTTCTATAAAAAAGGACCTTAGCTGGGGGTCGTATCTTACTTGCTTTAATTTAATATATTCATCTTCCTCTACCTTTAAAGGCGAAGATACCGTTTTAAGGGAAGGGATAATGGAGGGCCAGTTAGCTCTTGCAATATAAAAACCAAATTCTACATCCTTAAAAATGACCTGGACCCAGTAAGGAAGCCCATTATCATTAGCGTCGAAAGTAATTTGATATTCTTTTTTATGTGTAGCAAGCCACATCCACCATTTAGCTAGGTCTGACCAAAATGAGAGTTCATACTGAAGGGTGTGACTTGGGCTGCCCTGCTTCCATAGAGCGATCTCTTCTGAAGGAACGTTAAAAAATTTTAAAGAAGTCTCCTCTGTTTCTGGCACTCTAGCAAAAATATATTCTGAAAATTTTTCTATTCCTTCCTCTGTACGGGCTCTCGCAAAGAATAAAAGCTTACCCGTGGGTGAAAAAGCTTTAATCTCTTGACCCTGACGGTCAAGACAGTCAGAATTATATCCGTGCCTTCTAGAGGCCATCTGACAAAGCTGATTCCAAAAAGATTCTTTAAATCGAATGTGTAAGGGTCTTTTACCATCACCCATTACCTCTAAATACAAAGCAGCTAGGTGCGAGCAGAAACTTCCATTCTCCTCTTCTGTGCAGCTACATAAACCATCTTTAATTTTGCCCTCATCTGTAACTTGTAAAAATGGCCAGAATGATTCTTTAGACGCAAAAAAGATTTCTGCCTGGTACGCCCCTTGGGAAAAAATCAAGCCCCTCAGCTGCCGCGCTTCCAGTAGCTCAGTTCCTTGTTGAATGATTTTTTTATCAAATTTTTTTTGCATCATCTTTTATAAAAAAATATTTACAGGCTTAATGAATAGAATCCCTCTAATTATGAGGATGCATGGCGGGCTTTAAGATTGCAAGAAGATAAAAAAGCCCAATAAATGATACCCTACAGGAAATCGAGCTTAAAAAAAGTATGAGACTTTATGAAAAAATTCTTTTGTTTTATATGTAGCCTTTCTTTCACTTTTTTACTTGAATCAAGTCTTAAACAATGGCGTCCCTCAGACCTCACAGCTCAGTATCAAAGTTTAAACTGGCAAAGGGTGACTATAAGCTCAGACGGACAAATACAAACCGCTGCAGTCCTTTCACTAGGAGCATCAGATCAAGGAAATATATTTTTTTCCAATGATTATGGTAATACTTGGACTCCTTGCTCTCAAAATTGGAATGTTCACTGGTCATCGCTATCAATGAGCTTAAATGGATCTACCCAACTTGCTACAGTAGAAGAATCCAGTGTTTACTCCTATTCAAACCAAACTGGATTATGGCAGGCTACCTTTTTGCCTGTTGGCAATTGGACAGGATCTTCCATTTCACAGTACGGTCAATGCCAGACGGTCATTGCCAATCAATACTACTCTTCTTATCTTCTTCCTTACGGCATCTATACTTCTTATGATAAAGGATTCACATGGCAAGGAGCTGCACCACCAAGTTCTTGGATCAATGTGGCTATGTCAGAATACGGGAATATTCAGGTAGCCGTATCTATGGTGATTTTCGAAACAACCGACTATAACCAAATGCAAGGAAGGATTTTAAAATCAGGAGATTTTGGTACAACATGGACGATAGTCGAGAGTATGCCAAAAGGATTTTATACTTGCGTTGCCATCAGTTCCTGTGGATGCATTCAAGTGGTGGGTGAAAATAATTGCAACTATGCACCTGCGCTGCCAGGTAATCTTTGGATTTCAAGAGATTTTGGACAAACATTTGTGCCAGCCAACGCCCCCAAGGGAAATTGGCTAGGCATATCCATGTCATATGATGGAAAATATATTGTAGCTGTTGACTACCAACAACAAGATGCTTACAATATCCCTATACCAGGAACCGGAATCATGGTACTTTCAACCGATTACGGCAAATCATTTTCACTCGTCGATGTTCCCGAAAGCCCCTGGACCTCTGTTTCAATTTCTAAAGATGGGTCCTATGGAGCTGCTACCATATGGGGTCAGGGAATATATATCTCTACGCCATGAAAATTCATAATTAAAATCGGACAGCAATTTGTATATTTAATTCATTCGTTTGCAATACCCCTTTCCAAGGAGATCCTGAAAAAAAGGCTTGATCCACAAAAGAATAAATGGTGGATGGACATAAAAACTTCCCTCCATTGTAGTATCGATAAGATAAATCTAGATAAAGATACTTGTTTGCCTCCAAATGAATACCTCCTATCCCTTGCCATGCAAAAGCTATAGTAGTTACAGGGTTTCCTTCAGATGTAATTGATCCTAAACCCACAGTTTGAGTGTAGGGCACATTAGCAAGAGTGCCATGGCATTATTTCCAACCGTATAAAAATTACTTACTTGGCTTATCCCGACACCTATTCCCATCCCAAGCAAGGGGGAAATTTTCCAAGACGACCCTCCTATTCTTTTTTTGTAAGGATACCAAATAGAGGTAATAAGAGCATTTTGATGATTTAAATCAAAATATCTCACTCTAACAGTACCAGTTTGTTGTAAAGAGCTTGTTTGCAACATCTGGTAATGAAAGGTATCGTAGAGATTATAGTTAAAATTGACATCCAGCGCGTTTTTTATGCAGTAGCCAAAACCCAATGAAAGATAGGAGACGTTGCCCATGTTTTGATTGTACCCATTATCCACGATATCCCAAAACCCAGGCTGAGGATTTGCAATCCCACTATTCATCCCCCAAGCGTATCCCGTTGAAGCAAAAATATGAAAAGGCTGCGTGGAATCCTCTTTAGTTTGTAGCTCTTCCGCTAAAAGTAGACTGGATAGACAAAGGCTAAAAATAGAAAATAAAAAAAACTTACCCATAAAAAACCTCATAAATTTTTTTATACTAATTAATGATATACAAAAAAATCCATGAAATCATTTCATAGAAATGAATTTAAGGTTAGCCTTCCTTCGAAAATAAAAGATGCTCTCCCGGTAAGCTCCAATTCCTTACCCCCAAACCGGGCTTCATTAACATGAACTTCTAGACAATCTTGAGAAAGAGGCATAATACGAACAGGACTTGGTATATTCCACAGCATGTAGGCTGTTAAAGCTACTGCGGCAGCCCCAGTACCACAAGATAGGGTTTCTGCCTCTACCCCTCTTTCATAAGTTCGGACGCGTAAAGAACCATCAGCACCCTTTCTCACGAAATTCACATTTACCCCTTCTGGATGGAATAAGGGATATTGCCTGATTTTTCTTCCTACTTCGTCGACATTCATTCCATCTAAATCGTCCACAAAAATTACAGCGTGAGGCACACCTGTATGCACTACAAATGCTTCTATGTGTTCCATTAGATGATCTAGTTTTACTCCCCAATGAAGGACAATAGGCTTGCTTAGTTTTACTGAAATTTTATCTGAGTGAGTCCGACACTGCACTGTGTCGTTCATTGTCTCAATTAAAAATAGATCGTCTTTATATCCCAATGATTTTAAATAAGAGACAAAGCAACGAATGCCATTTCCACACATACCCACTTCTTTTCCATCCGAATTAAAAATTCGAATACGAAAAGAAGCACAATTCGAGGTTTGTAGTAGGAGCAGTCCATCTGCTCCTACACCGAATTGACGATTACATATTTTTTTTATAAACTCTGCATTGGTACAAGGAAATGTTTCAGCTCTATCATCGACAATAATAAAGTCATTGCCAGACCCATGATATTTACAAAACGAAATCATGCTCTACGCCTTAGTTGGTCAGATCGCTATATGATTTAACTATGCGGTCTAATAAACCAAATTCTAACGCTTCATGAGCACTCATCCATGTGTCTCTATCTATCGCTTTTTCAATGGTTTTTGCGTCTTTACCCGTAGACCTTACATATAGATTAACCAACGCATTTCGTGTTTTTAAAATCTCTTTTGCCTGAATATCTAAATCTGTAGCTTGACCTCGAATTACGCCATTAATGGAAGGTTGGTGAATCATAATGCGTGAATTTTCAGTTGCAAATCGCTTACCAGGTGCTGCAGAAAGACTTAGTACCGATCCCATAGAAGCTGCTAAACCTGTGATCAAAGTAGTTACAGGAGAGGTGATCATTTGAATTTGATCCCAAATAGCAAACCCTGAATCCACAGATCCCCCTGGAGAGTTGATGACAAATAAAATAGGCTTGCCTGGGTCTGAAAGCTCTAAAAACCATAACTTCCTAATTATATCCTTAGCGCTATCGCTGTCCACAGGATCTGAGAGCAATATGCGCCTTGCTTTTAGAAGAACTTCATCAATTTTGTCATCAATGGCTCGAGGCTTCTTAATTGCTTCTTCGTCTTCTTTATTATAAATGTACATACCTTCTCCCTTAGATCGTTTCTTTGCAGTGATTATTTCTTTAAAGCTCATTTTTTTCAATCTATCAGTATCTCAGGATATAAAGGAAATCTTCTTAAAAGGGCTAAAGCCTTTTCTTGAACCCCTTGTAAAACTTTGGCATCCACATGCACCTTACTTCTGCTTCTGGATCCAGTTTTCTCATCCACACCCGCTGTAGTGGCAGATAAAACTTCATAAATCATATCTGCCAACTGGTACATTTGCTCCTCTTGCATACCTAAGGTAGTCAAAGCTGGGGTACCGACTCGAATACCTGAGGTAAACCAGGCCCCATTTTGATCAAAGGGAATGGCATTCCTATTTAAAGTAAATCTTGCCTCTCTTAGGGCGTTTTCTGCTTGCCTTCCCGTTAAATTGAACTTAGAAAATACATCCATTACTAGTAAGTGATTATCAGTACCCCCTGTAGTTATAGGGACCCCATGATACTTAAGGCGCTCAGCCATCGCTTTAGCATTCGTTACAATTTGATGAGAATAATTAATGAATTCCTGTGTACTAGCTTCCTTAAAAGCCACTGCTTTAGCAGCTATCACGTGAGGAAGAGGTCCCCCAAGGACTAACGGACATCCTTTATCAACTACTTCTTTATACTCTCTCTTACAAAGTACAATACCCCCTCTTGGACCTCTTAGAGTTTTATGAGTTGTTGAGGTAACTAGGTCAGCATAAGGAACAGGATTGTATTCACCGGTCATTACTTTACCTGCGACAAGACCTGAAAAATGAGCCATATCTACAATTAAAATAGCACCTACGCTCTCTGCAATTTCTTTCATATTGGCAAAATTGATTAATCTTGGATACGCTGAGTATCCAGCAACTAGAATTAGCGGCTTCTCTCTTCTAACCTGATCAGCGAGAGCTTTGTAGTCAATAAGACCCGTTTCCTTATTGACATCATAGTGCACTGCTTGCATCATTTTCGAGGAAATATTATGGCGAAACCCATGAGTTAGATGTCCCCCTGAATTCAGAGATAATCCCATTATCTTTTGATTAACCATTAGCTTTCGTATGGATTCATACTCCTCAAGAGACAACTCATCCAAAGATTTTTTGCCAAGGGCTTGCACTTCTTTGCTTTGAATTTTATGAACAAGCACCGCCCAGTAGGCAACTAAATTGGCATCTACTCCTGAGTGAGGTTGCACATAAGCATGCTCCGCCCCAAAAAGATTTTTGGCTAAATCTTGAGCCTGCTCTTCCACAGAATCTACATTTTCACATCCTGCATAAAATCGATGACCAGGAAATCCTTCTGCATACTTATCTGTTAATAAATTACCCATCGCAAGTTGAGTGGCTAAAGAAGAAAAGTTCTCAGAAGCTACTAATTTTAAAAAACTCCTTTGATCTCTAAGCTCTTGTAGAATTGCATCTGCTACCTGCGGATTATCTTGTTTTAAATAATCTATTGAGGACAAAAATGCTGTTGCAGCTAAATTTCTTTCCTTGGAAGGAACTCTCTCAAAGTAATGCTCTAAATAATTCATAGTTTTCCTCCTATGCCCAAAAAAATCGATTGTTACACAAAAAGGAAATCTAGTCGATATCCAACAAACTCCCGCAGCGGTAATGTAAAACGTCTAAGTAAAGGCTCTACAAAATAAAAAAAACCATGCTTGAAAAAAAGATTTGCTAAGCTTATGCAAAAAAAATCATTTTAAAATTAAAAAACAAATTCTCTAATAGTAATTTTTTAGATAAAAAACTTGACAAATCTCTCTTTTTCTCTTGAGGTATATTTCCCCACGTAGATAATCTTGTAGATTCAGATAATTACCCACTTTCAAAATGGCGAGATTTCCATGCAAGAAGCACTTAAAGTCATTATTAATATTCAAGAATTCGACATGAAAATGATCCGCCTGATGCGGCTCAAGAAAGAAAGACAAAAAGAACTTCAGCAGATCGAAGCCCTGCGAAAAGAGCTCTATGTTCAATACGAAGACAAAGAAAAAGAAATTCAAGAGCTAGATAAAACAGTGCAATCTCATGAAACAAAAATTCAAGAGATTAATGCCAGAATCAAAAAAATTGAATCCTTACAATCTAACATCAAAAAAGCTGATGAATTTACTGCTCTTACTCAAGAAATGACCTCAGCTGAAAGAGAAAAACTTTCTGTAGAACAAAAGGTTTCTGATCTTGTGGATAAGAAAAATAGTGAAGAAGAACTCCTGGAAAAAATAAAGTCAAGTCTTCAAAACTCTGAAGAGAGTAGTAAGGCTCTCGAAAAAGAAATCCTTCAAAGCATCGACATGATCAATGATGAAGGAAATTCTCTTAAATCTCAGAGAGAAGAGCTAGCTAAACACGCCAATCAAGAACTCTTAGCTGTCTACGAAAGACTTCTTCGCAATAAAAAAGATCGTGTGGTAGTACCTATCGAGAATCGTACTTGCAGTGGATGCCATATTGTGTTAACTGCACAGCACGAAAACCTTGTTAGAAAAGGCGACAATCTTGTGTTCTGCGAACACTGCTCTCGTATTCACTTTTGGCAAGATGCCGCTGCTGAGGCGGAAGATGCTGCGGGATCTAAGCGTCGTCGTCGCAGGTTCGCTAGCGCATAATTTTTTGAGGGAAAGCAAGCAATCGCTGCAAAGAATGCAAAACTTCTTTGGAGAGGAAAGTCTGGACTTCATAGGAGCAGATACCAGTGAAAGACTGGGGGCTGTAAAGCTACGGAAAGTGTAACAGAAAATATACCGTTCTCTTGGTTTACTCCAAAGAGAAAAAGGCTGAAAATGCTAGCTTATAGAGCTAGCCGCTAGTGTAGAAATACAAAGCGCTATAAACCCTATCTGAAGCAAGAAAATATAGGCATAAAACTCGAGCTCCAAGAGGCCTAAATAAGATATCGCTTGAGGGTCATGGCGACATGACCCCTAGAAGAATGATTGCTCACTGTCAGTGATGACAGGCAACAAAATCCGGCTTATCGCTTTCCTTCATTTTTTTATTCCTAAAGCTAGAGGATGAGACTTTTCGTATACTTCCTGCTTTAATTTCGAAGAAACGTGAGTATAAATAGTAGTGGTAGCAAGAGAGCTATGCCCCAATAAGACCTGAATCGTCTTAAGATCCATTCCCTTTTCAAGCCAGTGCGTTGCTATGGTATGACGAATGGTGTGGGGAGTGATCTTTCCCGCTAACCCACTTATTTTTAGATATTCATCAAATTTCCTATCTACTGACCTCACTGTAAGCCTAGTCCCCCACTTATTCAAAAAAATGGCCTGGCTATCCTTTTCGGAGCGATGTCCTTCTAGATCAAGATATCTTTCCTCGTGGCGTAAATACTTCAGTAACCATTCACAAGCATTGCGCGTAATTGGCACCACCCTCTGCTTTTTCCCTTTTCCCAGGATACGCAAACAAAAATTTCTTTCATCTAAATCTTGACGGTTCAGACCTACTAATTCTGAAACACGCAAACCAGAACTATAAAATAATTCCATTATACATCGATCTCGCAAGCCCAAATAGCTCGATAGATCAGGCAAAGCAAATAATCGCTCCACCTGTGAATAATCTAAAGATACAGGTATAGTTTTATCAATTTTAGGACTTTCTACTTCATCTAGAGGATTTGTAGGTATTTGTTTTTCTTTGACAAGATAAGCAAAAAAAGATCTCAATGAAGAAAGTCTTCGTACTACACTTCTTTTAGCACTACCTCGATCTTTCAAATCGGCAAGGTAAGCTCTTATAAGCTTTTTATCTACTTGCTGTATTTGTAAATTACTTTTTTCAAGTAGTTGATTTTGACGGCAGAAAAAAAAATCTTGAAATCTTTCTAAATCTGAGCTGTAATTTCTTATAGTATGCTCTGAGGCATTCTTCATAGCCTTCAAGTAACTCAAAAAACTTTGTATTTGGTCGGAAAAATTAGTCATCTTCTTCTTGTTTGGGTTTTCTTTTTATGCTAAAATGATTTTAATTTTTTTTAAAGAAGCACGTGCAAATTATGATTACATTAAATTCTGTTTC
>JBEIFG010000005.1:0-22605 GCA_040382555.1 Chlamydiales bacterium
CTCACCCCTAGAAGAAGCTGTATTAGATGGGCTATGATTTGAGGGAATGGAGGTCATAGGAAACATCCTTTTATAACGCTTATTTAATTCAATAATAACAAATTATAAATAAAATGTAATTATTTTTATTAAATATATATTAATCTAATACACTTCATCGCATCTTTTTTGAATTAAATCTGCAACCTGTATGCCCGTGGTTTTCATTTTATGACGCGTTTGCTCGATGACTGCCCACTGCTCCTTGGAAAAAAAGTTAGGATTTTCTCCTACCCTAAAAATTTCTTCATTGGACATACCGGTTTTCAGCCTTAATTTTTTAGATTCTTCATTGACTAAAATAAAAAACTCCCCAAGAATCCACATAGATTCATTTTTTTGCCACTCATCCCCATGATCTAAGGAATCTCTGATTAGCACAAAAAGATGCAAATAATTTTTTAGCATCTCTTTAAGATCCACAGGCTCTTTAGCTTCTACCCTTGTTAGAAACTGAAGAATTTTTCTATACTGCTCTTTCACTAAAAAAGTTGCTTTTTCTGGATTTGATACCTTTAATTTGTAGCCCATCCTAACCTCCGTTTTCTTTGTCATAATAAAAAAATATATTTTTACATAGATCTTTCCTTGAATAGACCTTTGAGGACAGAAAGCTATAGAGAATTAAATCTAAAACGGCTATGATTTGCGCAAAAAAGTTTAAGATAGAGCATGTATGGAACTTAAAATTTTCGTCGATCGATTAAAAGACGGTCAAGAAGAAAAAATTTCCGCTGAAATCCCAAGTGATTTTTTAGCCATAGATGAAAGTGAACTTCATTTAACCTCCCCTGTTTTTATTAAAGGAAATGCCTATCTTGCTTCAGATCATCTCATTTTAAAATTAGATGTAAAAACCAAGATTTCCATTCCATGCAGCGTTTGTAATCAACCTACTGAAGTTTCTATTCATTTACCTGACTTTTATCACACCGAGCCTATACAAGACATTTCAGGATCTGTGCTTGATTTTACAGACCTCGTAAGAGAAGACATTCTCCTTCTAGTTCCTCAATTCGTAGAGTGCAATCAAGGAAAATGTCCTGAAAGAGGTGAAATAAAAAAATATTTAAAACCCACAGAAAACGGTCAATCTCACACTGCCAAAGAGCACGTGCATTTCCCATTTTCTAACTTATAAATAACCTTCAAGCTTTTACCAAACTTTTCTTTATCTTTAAAAAAAAGTAGCTATTCGGTATAAGCTGATGTCAAATTTTAAGGAGTCATATATATGGCAGTACCACGTAATCGCACCTCTAACGCTAGAAAAAATTCTCGTAGAGCCCATCACGCAAAAACACCGAAAAACTTACAATCATGCACTAACTGCTCTAACCCACGTATGTCCCATAGAATTTGCCCTCATTGCGGCTTTTATGATGGACGTTCTGTAGTTACTTTAGCAGAGTAAAGCCCTCTATTCTCATGAAAAAGCCTAAGATTGGCATAGATCTCTTAGGCAGCGATGTCTGTCTTGAGTCTTTTTTACATAGTGTGACACCCATTCTCAATAAACTCAGCATGAATGCTGAGTTTATTGTATTTTTGAAAGAAGAACATCGATCTCTTATTCCCCCTCTTCCTTTTCAACTAGTCTTTGTTTCAGATATCATCCTAATGGACGATAATCCGCTCCATGCGTTAAGAAAAAAAAGAAATTCCTCTATAAGTCAAGGGATGCGGCTTCTTAAAGAAGGACAAATCGATGCTTTTATTTCTTCGGGAAACACTGGGGCACTAGTTGCTGCAGGGAAAACGATGTTAAAAACGATACAAGGGATCCAAAGGCCAGCATTGCTAACAGTAATACCTGCCCATGGGAAGCAAGTGGCCGTTTTAGACGTAGGAGCCAACACTACATGCAAACCTTCTTTTTTGCTTCAGTGTGCTCACATGGGCATTGCCTATCAAAAAAGTCGAAAAATATCTCACCCCACAGTTGGCTTATTGAATATAGGTTCTGAAAAAATGAAAGGAACACCGGAGCATCGACAAGCCTATCAAGCCCTTCAAAAGCTGAATCTAACAACAACCTCTAAAGTTTTTTTAGGAAATATTGAAGGCAGGGAAGTATTTACTGGGCCTGTAGATGTATTGGTTACGGACGGATTTACCGGAAATGTTTTTTTAAAAACGTCAGAAGGAATGGCTGCCCTTCTGCTAGAGGAATTATCCCAATTTTTATCCCAAAGTGAAAACCTCAAAGCCTTGCCTTTTTCATTCTTGCAGGAGTGGATGAAAAAATTAGATTATTCTGAGTACCCAGGGGCGATTCTTTGCGGAGTAAAAGGAATTGTTTTGAAGTGTCATGGCAGCTTTCATCCTAAATCTTTACAACCCTCAATTCTGATGGCCATAGAGCTTTATGAGCAGAAATTTCTAGAAGCTATGGCTTCTGAATGCAATCCTTAATCTTTTTACATGGAAAATACCCTTGCTTGATACTATTTTTTATGGAAAAAGAACAGTTCATTACCTAATATGGTTCTTTGAGCCAAGCGCATATATAAAAAAATCATTTACACGGTATCCCCATGCACGAAATCCTACTTAATATAGAATCCAAAGAAATACGCTTTGCTGCTTTGAAAAATGGAGTATTGCAAGATCTTATAGTCGAAAGAAAAAAAAATAGACAGCTAGCAGGCAATATTTATCGAGGAAAAGTCACCAATATACTTCATAATATACAATCAGCTTTTATCGATATCAATGAAGGAGAAAACGGCTTTATTCACATCACGGATATCCTTGAAAACACTCAGAAATTTCAAGAAAGATTTGAAATGGATTTCGAGTGGGAGCAAAACCAAGCGGCTCAAAAAAATAAAGAAACCGATATAGCTAAAATCATGAAAATCGATCAGCCTGTCCTGGTGCAAGTGATTAAAGAGCCTATTGGTACCAAAGGAGCAAGGCTCACCTCGAATGTTTCTATAGCAGGTAGATATTTGGTATTGCTTCCTACAACTCCCCACCGGGGCGTTTCCAGAAAAATTGAAGACTCCGCAAGTAGAGATCGCCTAAAAAAGCTAATTAGAGCCTTTGAAATGCCCAAAGACATGGGACTAATTTGCAGGACTGCTAGTGTAAATGCGACTACGGAGATGCTAATCGAAGAAGCAACAGACCTGCTTAATACATGGCAATCTATCATTGAAAACTTCGATAAATCAAATAAACCTATTTGTTTATACGAAGAATCTGATCTTATCAAAAGAGCCGTGATTAGTGCAGTAGATAAAAAATATGAGAGGTTGCTTGTAGATGACTACGCCACCTTCCAGCACTGCAAGCGTTTATATGAAAAGTATAGCAATGAACATCCTTTAAAAATTGAGCTCTACAGAGATAAAGCCCCGATGTTTGAAAGATTCAATGTCGAAAGAGAGATCGATAGAGCCCTAAAGAGAAAAATTTGGCTGCCCAGTGGAGGGTATCTTTACTTTGATAAAACAGAAGCTATGTACACAATTGATGTAAACTCAGGTAGAAGCTCTTCTCAATCATCGGGCCATGATGTAGAAGAAACTTTAGTTCATATCAATATGGAAGCAGCTGAAGAGATTGCCAGACAATTAAGGATCCGCAATTTAGGTGGCCTTGTCATTTGTGACTTTATTGACATGCGCTCAAGAAAAAATCAAAGGCGTGTCTTAGATCGTTTAAAAGAGGCGATGAAAGATGATTCCGCTAAATGTACTATCTTGGGGATGAGTGAGTTTGGATTAGTAGAAATGACGCGCCAAAGAAGCAGAGAATCTTTGATGCAGACGATGTTTACCAGCTGCCCTTATTGTATGGGTAGCGGACAAATAAAAACGCATGAGAGCACCTCGATAGAGATTGAACGTCATATTAAAAAATTAATCTGTCAGCAGCAACATTTTGGCTTAGAAGTTTTAACACATCCCAATTTAGATAATTATTTAAATCACCAAGATAAAGAACATCTAAGGAAAGTAGCAGAAAAATGGAATGCCACTATTAAATTCAGTATGGATGACAATCTTCACCTGAACGATTTTGCATTTTATTCAACAACCAATGGAAAAAAGTTAGAAGTGTAAAGCCCTTTATGTCTTTTAAAAAGAAAATCCAAGAACATTTGATTGACCAGTCCCTTCCAGAAAAGTATCTTCGTCTCTTAGTAGATTTTTATAGCTGCTATAAATCTACCCTAGAAGATCACGGTATTGACATTCAAGCATATGAGCCTCTATTTGACCTCTACTTAGATTTACTGATCCAGCAAATGAAAGAGCCTTATTCTTTTTCTCCATACCACCAGCAAATTTTAACTCCTTTTGATTACTATCAGTTTGGATTAGATTTTGTACGTCCGCTAGTAGATATGCGCATATCCTCATTGCAAGGTCAAGAGACTCTTAAGCTCATCGAAGGGCAGATAGCTCAGGGTCATAACGCCATATTACTTGCCAATCATCAAGTTGAAGCAGATCCTCAAGCGCTAAGCCTACTTTTAGAGTCTGAATTCCCCTCTCTGGCCAAAGAGATGATTTTCGTTGCTGGAGAAAGAGTTCTTACAGACCCTTTAGCTGCTCCATTTAGTATGGGGAGAAATCTTCTTTGTATTTACTCTAAAAGATATATAGATCATCCTCCAGAGCTCAAAACGAAAAAGCAGCTACACAATAAAAAGACGATGGAGCTTATGAGCGAGCTGTTAGCAGAAGGAGGTAAGTGCATCTATGTGGCCCCCAGTGGTGGTAGAGACCGCCCCGGTCCCGATGGAGCTGTAGAAGTAGCACCATTTGATCCTCAGAGTATTGAGATGTTTTACCTTATGGCACAAAGATCTAAAGTACCCACTCATTTTTACCCATTAAGTCTTGCTACTTATGATCTTCTACCTCCTCCTCAAACTGTTCAAGTCGAACTAGGAGAGCTTAGAAAAACTCAGCGTGGCGGCATACATGCACATTTTGGGGAAGAGATTCATATGGAAGACTTCCCAGGAAGTGAACTTTCTGATAAACATGCAAGAAGACAATCAAGAGCTGATTTTATCTGCTCGTTAGTAAGAAAAGCGTATTTACAATTTCCATCATCGGGAGCCAATAAATGAAGAATCATAAGCTGCTTTATTCTCTTTTGGTAGCATCCACCTTAAGTCTATCATTAATAGCGGGGGAGACTACCCCTCAAAAGTACCAACTTGTAGAAGATAAAGCAAAAATTAAGATTCTTAATCCCTCCTTGGAAAAAAGAAAAGTGGCTAAGCTCATACTTGAAAATGGTATGAAGGTGTATGTGGTTTCAGATCCTGGTGTAGATCAGTCAGCTGCAGCTGTTAGTGTGCAGGCAGGAGCTTGGCATGATCCGAAGGAGTATCCTGGTATGGCTCACTTTCTTGAGCACATGTTATTCATGGGAACTGAAGCCTATCCTAATGAATCAGAATACATGCAGTATATTGGGGATAACGGAGGCAAAGTCAATGCTTTTACTGCCTCTGACAGAACGGTGTATATGTTTTCAGTGAATAACGAGGCATTTGAAGGGTCTTTAGATCGTTTCTCCCACTTTTTCATAGATCCTCTATTCTCTACATCCTGCATAAACCGGGAACTGCATGCTGTAGATCAAGAGCACTCAAAAAATATACAAAATGACATGTGGCGTCAGTACATGATCTTTAAAGAAACTGGTAATAAAGAACACCCTAACGCTAAGTTTAGTACCGGCAATGCGCAAACACTCTCTGGGATTCCCCAGTCTGCGTTAAAAGAGTGGTACGGATCCCATTATAGCTCTGACCAAATGAACTTAGTTCTGATTTCTCCTCTTCCACTGGATACCGCTGTAGAGATGGCTGTAGATAAGTTCTCTCAAGTACAAAAGAAAAAAATAGATAACACCCTTTCTAGCTTGCCGATGTGCTCTAAAGAGCAACAAGGGCATATTACTTATATAAAGCCTATAAAAGATCTAAGAATTGCCTCTATTGTATGGGAGCTACCTAAAGAATTTTCTCAAGTAAATGAAAAATGGTCCGCCGATCTTCTTGCTTTTGTTCTCAATCAAGAAACAAATCACAGCCTTATCACGCAGCTTAAAAAAGAGAAAATCGCGGAATCGCTGCATGCATATTGTGATCGCTATAGTAAAGAAAATGTTCTATTTATTATCGATATTCAACTCACAGAGCAAGGTGTTTCCCAAGTAGATACAGCCCTGTCTCACTGCTTTGAAGCCATCGCTAATATCAAAGAAAAAGGAATATCTGCTCAAATGTTTGATGAGATGCAAAAAATTTATACCTTGAATTATCAATATCAATCTCGCAATGATGCCTTTGATGTGATTTCAGATATTGCTTATAATTTAGTAGATGAAGATCTTGCCTCTTTTCCTGAACACACAAAAATACCAGAAAAATACCAACCTGAAAATATAGCCAAGCTTGTCTCTACCCTATCTCCAGACTCGGGAGTATATTTTGTGATGGCCGACCCTATTAAAACAGGTGTTCTGACCAAGCAAAAAGAAAAATGGATGTCCGCAGAATATACGGTAGCTGCTATCAGCGAATCTCAGATGCTGGCACTAAAATCGATTTCTCCAAATCCAGCTATTGAGATCCCTCCCGCTAACCCTTTTCTTCCCGATCAATTAGCTTTAGTAAATGAATCCGCTTTTGAGGGTGGGATAGCTACACCTACATTGATTCGCAGCGATGAAAAATTTTGTGTGTACTATGCTTCTGACTCCCGCTACATGGTCCCGCACGTGAATCTGATGTTTGGCATTAAATCTCCTGCTATGCTGGGAACGCCAAGATCTTGTGTACTTATCGATTTATATTTAAGAGCCTTAAATGAGCAGCTCTCTTCTACCTTGTTTTTTGCAGATGCAGCTGGATTAAATACCTATTTTAATAATCAAAATTTAAAGCTATCCATTTCTATTCAAGGATTTAGCGATAAAGCCCCAGATTTGACCAAAGAAATTTTTAGCCAGCTGAAACAAACTACCTGCGATCCTCATCAATTTGAAATCTTTAAAACATCCTTACTCAGTTCTTATGATAACGCTTCAAAAGAGCTTCCTGTACGTCAAGCTATGGAAATTATGACCAGCGTTCTACTGAATGAATCTCCTACTAGTATAGAAAAAATGAAGGAGTTAGAAACTTTATCTTACGAAGATTATTTAGAATTTTCTCAACATTTTTTAGATTCTATCTTTATTGATGCTATGGTATATGGGAATGTTACTGAAGATCAAGTTAGACAGATTGTATCTTCTATTGCACCTCATTTTGAAGCCTCTGATCCCTACTTACTAGAACAGCAATCAAGAAAAAATGTTCTAATACTTCCTCATCAAAACGGTCCTTTCCAGATTGTGGAAAATACCGAAATGCAAGGACACGGCGTTATACTTGTTATCGAAGAGGGGCCTTTTAGTTTTGAAAAAAGAGCATCTCAACAAATTCTCTCTAAAGCTCTTCAAGAATCTTTTTTTGAAACTCTTAGAACAAAACAACAAACAGGTTACATAGCTAAAGCATGGGATAGTGAGGTAGAAAGGCAGCTATTGCAATGTTTTGCTGTACAATCGAGTACGCATAGCCCCACAGATTTACTGATGAGATTTGAGCTATTCTTGGAAGATTTTATCAAAAATTTTGATAAAATCATTTCAGAAGAGCGGTTTGAAAATCTTCAGAAAGCAGTAATTACTACGTTGCAAATGCCTCCGGAAAATATGTCTGGTATGGCAGCAAGATTGAATTCTCTTGCTTTTGATTATGATGGTGATTTTCAGTTTCTTGAAAAAAGAATTGAGTCAGTACAAAAAGTTACCTACGATCAACTTAAAAAAGATGCGATTAGCTTTCTCTCCCGTAAAAATTCACGAAGACTTGCCATCCTTATGGAAGGAGTATTATCTGCAGAGAATGATTTTAGATATGAACCTGTGGCAAAGGAAGAAATTTGCAGCATGGGAACATACGTATCTTATAGGTAGTAAAAAAGCCTGGATGAACTCCAGGCTTTTTCAAGAGATCATTTTTTGTATGAGCTGGTGGAGCTCTTCAGCAAAATTTGGCACCGGAAAAGCTCCAGTCAAAACAGGGTGACCTAAATCCTCCTGCATCAAAATTTTTATCATGGGAATAAGCTCTCTAAGTTCTGTAAAAGCATCCCCCAACCCATGTTTCCTAACAAAAGGAACATTAAAGTTTTCCCATTGTAAATATCGGGCCGAGGAATTTTCCGTATTATCTAAGAGTAATTTTTTACCAAGATAGATACTCTCATTTACGGTACAAGAACCCGTTTTTGTAATAATCAAAGAGGAAGAGGCCATAAGCTCAACCATCTCTTGGACATATTTCCTAATATGAATCACCACTCCTTTAGGAGTTTTAATCGATACAAAAGAGCTATTTTCACGAATCAATCGAGCGCCTTGGATAAGCATAGCTTCTTTAATTTTAGACTGCATTTTTTCATAGCGACCCACGCAAATATTCATTTCGATAGGTTTATGAAAACTAGTGGGATCTAATTTAAATAGCTCCAGCGAATAATCAAGTAAAAACTCACTGCCCGCTGCGCCTAAAATCATGGTAAAGATGAGACTATCTGTGCGAAGACCATGCTTAAACTTTAAAAGAACAATATCTTCAGAGGAAAACCGCTTTAAGCAATTTTTACCTACTGGAAAGCCGGTTACATGCACTTTATCTTTAGGAAGAAATGAGTTATTAAATGCTTTTTTCATCAGGTCTATATCATCGTAGGGTAAAGCAAAAGCAAATCTTCCCCCCAAAGTAAAATCCATCTCAGACAGACCACAAAAAAAGGTGGCTGTATCTAGATCGGTAGGCATCACCAAAAAAGGTATGTTCATTTTTTGAGCAGCCATGGCGAGACCACAATTGATATAGGGAAAAGTCGATATGATCATATCGTACTTATTTTGAGATTTAAGTAAGAACTTGCGAAAGTGCTGATCAATTTGATTGCGCTTAGCTACCATATATTTAAGGCCCATCCGAGCTAAGAGACTCACAGCACGAAGATGCCCCCTTTGGAGAAGAAAATTATAAAAATCATCCCCAGTAAAAGCCCCTTGAGTCACAAAGGTAAAACAGTCAATCTGCTGCATGATATTCGGAAGCGCGCTCACAATTTCTACATCATAATGGGAGGAAAGGATCTCTTTCATGGAAAAGCTAGCGACCTTATGACCACCACCTCCCTCACTCATAAGAATCAGTATTTTTTTCCTTGATGTTTTTTCCTCTATGGGAAGGTCCATTTGGACGTCAATAGCTGTCATTCTTTCCTTCCTATTTGCACTGGTAAGGGAATATATTCGCTTCAATGATGAAAGATGCAAGGCTTTAGCTATCATAGCAGTAAATCCATCTGAAATTCAAGCTAAACTCTACACTTTTTGAACGACTATATTTTCTATACCAAATAATATGTGTATGTGAAGAAGGACTTTTTTTCACATTAAATCTTTGCATTACAAGAATAAATCATTTATATGTCCAAGATATCTTGATCGCTATAGGTAAGAGCCTCTAAAGACTGCCCAGGCTATTTGGCTCCATACGTACTCTTTTTAGCTACCTTCATTAAGAGCAAGCACACCAAGGACGGTATATTCCATAGCTATTTGTCATTGGATTAAACCCTTAGCAGATCAAAATAAAAAGGTAAGGTGAAAGTGCAGCTATTTTTTCAAAAAAAAAACAGGCTTAAAACAGCAATAGTCCTAACGGGACTTATTATTTTCATTATTGCTATTGCCTTATTACATTTTAAAAATCCCATACACATGGCATTTTTAAGAGAAAAATATTCTTTACTAATTCAGGTTGAAAAAGAGCATCCCGTACTATTTCTCATTGCACTTTTTATGACCTATGTAGTTTCAATCTGTCTTGTTATTCCAGATTCTACCCTGCTATCCATCCTAACAGGCACTATTTATCCCTATTCCTTTGCAGTGCTTTTCATAACGGTGAGTGAAACAATAGGAGCTATTTGCTACTTTTGGATTATCAATTATTTTTTTAAGGACTACATAAAAAAGAAAAAAACAAAGATTATCCATGGATCTTTTGGAAAATCTTACGCCCAAAATGATATTTCGTATTTATTGTGTTTAAGAATTTCCCATATTCTACCTTTCTGGCTTATCAATATTATTGCGGTGGTTTTCAAAACAAAGATGTCCCATTTTATTTGGACAGCTTTTTTTGGAAGTCTGCCTCTTTCATTAATATTAGCCCAGGCAGGACGAGAATTTCATAAAGCATTAATTAGCTCAACTCCCTTTTATCTGCAATCTATACTAGACAAGCCAACGGAGCTGGCATTACTGGGACTTGGGGTGCTGACTTTATCGCCTATACTCATTAAGCGATTTCTGAAGAGGGGGTAAAGAGGTGCTTGAACCATTGAGTATAATCGAATTTAGGTTCTGAATACTGCAAAAGTGAAACATGCAAATATTTATGGACCACAAAAAATAGGCTATGAATCCCATAAAGAAGTGGATATAACACTAAGTACCCAAACCAACTTCTAAGATTTTCATAAAAGCTTTTCGAGTTATCCGTTTGTGAATCAAATTGATCAGAGGGATAATTTTTCAAAATAAATGGGGTAGATTGCTCTGATTTATAACCATGAAACACTTGATATACATGCCGCTTAACCAACTCCATTAGGGTATTTTGCTGATTCTCAGAGGATAACAGCTCTATTTCCACTAGCTCTCTATAGACTTTGGGGTGACGGACTCCGTGACCTAAATGCCGCTGCCCTACAAAATGAACAATATCATCTTTAGTTCTCACCACGTGAATTTTGATGTCTGCTTGTTTATCATCTGGGGATAGACAATTTAAGGAATCAGCAAATTGAGCTGCTAAAGAGCTCTCTACACTTGGGGCATTTACTGAATAAATATGCTCTACTTTGTCAAAGTGGTCTGCTGTAAAGCGCTGAGCATGAACTCCTCCTAAGCTAAATCCAGCCACTTTTAATTTTTTGTCTGAAGTACAAAAATTTTTATCGTTTGCAAGCTGGTCTAATTCTTCCTTAGCCGCCCCATAGCCCGAAAATCCTAAATTTTGTTCAAAGTCATTCATTAGAGTAAGCAGGCAATCTTCTTTTGCAAGAGAAGTTACAGTCGGTCGAAAGAGCAAAAATGGTTCTAAAAAAGAGAACTTAGAAATAGGCTTAAAGGCATAAGCAATCAATCCTGCCTTGGATATCTTTTTATAAACCTTATAGTAGTCATACCTACCATCAATACTAGTAGCCGGTAAAATATCACCTTCTTTTAGATAAGTGCATCCGATAGATTTAATAAACACTTCCAAGTAGGATTGATATGAGGGCGCTGAAGATGTAGACCATCGGGATAAGCCCTCATTAGCTTCAAACGATGGCCTACAGAAATCTGTGACCACTCTTCCAGAAATTTCGCACCCATCCCAAGGATTTGAAGAAGCAAATTTATTCAGCTTAACGTATTGATCGTGGATTTGATGGGGCAGCAAATGACAGATATCGGAGCCTTCTATTCCTTTTAAATCAGAGATATTTACAGTTTGACATCCCTTTTTGAGCAGATGTACAACAGCCGCAGGCAAAGAACTTCCCTTTTCCTTCGCAGCTTGGTAATCGATATTATATCTTTTGCAAATGGACTCAAACCTATCTTTACCAAGCTCTTTCGAAAAGTTTTTTTTAAAAAGAGACCATACCTGAGCGTTTTGCTCTTTGTTCCATCCCAAAAAATCGCCTAGGGAGTAGAATCTTGAGCACAGGTGGCCTTCTGGAGATAGCCCTATTTGGGAAAGGGGCCACCTCCCTTCAGAAAGAGTAATAAATTGATTGCAGTTAATATTATTAGCCATAACGATTAACAATTATAACATTTTTATTATTATAATCGCAAATTAATATAAAATAAATATAAGTGTTTGCTAATCAACTTTCATATTATGATGAACTGCATCTACGTCATCCAGCTCCTCCAACCAATCTATTAAAGCCTCGTTAGCTTTAGCGTTTTCCTCATTGCAGGCCACAAAATTCTTGGGAATCATTTCAAAATCGGCAGACTCGCAAGTCCCTCCAAGCTGAGCTACCTTATCTTTTACTTGGGCAATAAGATCGGGTGGAGTAGTGATAATAAACATATCTTCTACTGAATCAAAGTCCTCAGCCCCCGCTTCCGATACGGCTAAAAATAGCTCATCCTCATTTACACCCTTCTTTGCGACTTGCAGTACCCCTTTTTTATCAAAATTAAAGGCTACTGAGCCAGGATTTGCAATAGTTCCACCTCTTTTATTAGTAGCTATTCTCATGTCAGAGGCAACCCTATTTTTATTATCCGTCATAATATCTACTAGAATACCTACCCCCCCATGACCATATAGCTCATAGGTCATTTCCACAAAGTCTGCCTGGTCTGCTGAAGAGGCTTTCTTTATGTTTCTTTCAATGTTATCGTTAGGAAGATTTACTTCTTTGGCTTTTAGAAGAACAAGACGTAATTTAGGGTTAGTTTTGGGATCTGGCCCCCCTTGCTTCACCGCACTAATAATCTCTTTGGTCACCCTAGAAAAGATCTTTCCTTTCTTGGCATCTGCTTTGCCTTTTCTGTGTTTTATATTTGCCCATTTACTATGGCCTGCCATACTCTTATCTTCCGTTTAATATCTTTCTTAAATTTTCTTTTTCCCACTCCTTCGCCTTAGTATAATCTTCAAAAAGTCGCTCTTTCTGTTTGAATACCGCGTGGTGAACCTGTCGCTTTTTTTGCCCTAAGAGGGGAGGAACTACGCTATGGAGCATTTCATGATACACTACATAGGCGATAAAATAAGGGGGATAAAAAGGATCATTCAAAGAATGATGGATTTTTATCCTTTTATTTTTTGCATCATAGTAGCCTAAAACTTTTCGGTTTATTCTTGAAGACTTACTTTGTCTACCAAACCAATGAATAGATAGCTCTAACCTACCTTGAAAATACCTAGCATTCATCTGATCGAAAATTTCTTTTAGATTGTGAGTGGGGCCGGAGCTGCAAGAGGGCTGGGGTATCGGCTTTTCGTATAGAGACTTGCAAAATTTAAAAAACCAATTCATAACATTTTTTGCATGAAAATTTTTGAGAGGTACTTTCCATCTTCTTTAATAAAAAAATCTTGTTTACCATACACAGTAAAGCCCATTTTTTCATATAGCCTCTGCGCAGGATTGCCATCGTATACTTCTAAATGAAGAATTTCGATGGCAAACGTTTCTTTGGCAAGGGTTTGTCCTCTTTCGATTAAAAATGTTCCGATACCTTTACCTCTTAAAGATTGGGCTACAATAATAGAAAATAAACAGGTATGGGCAATTTTTGTAAAAGGCTGAATGTACAAATTGAGCATACCGCAAGGTTTTCCATCCATCAAAGCAGTTAATCCATACCCCAATTTTGCATAACTCATCCATATTTTTACCGAATCCTCTACTTCTCTTTCATTCATCATCGGGAACCAAGATAGGATGTTTGGGTCTGATAACCAGCTCTTCAAAGAATCGGCATCTGATGGATGAGAAGATCGGACACTAAGCCCAGAAGACTGAAACTGCATAAATTACCTATTTAACTAACTTCGCTTCCATAAGAACCCGCCCTTGATAAGTATCTGCTATTTTAAAATACTTGGATTGAGACATGACTTCTTGAAAATCTTGCTTTTTTAAAAGAGAAATCAGCGGATTGTGTTCCATTACTTCAATTTGCAATCTTTCTAGGCGAAAGTAATCTTTAGCTAGATGTTTTGCGTTCTTGACTAAAGAAGAACCTATTCCCCTGCGATGATACTTAGGATTCACTACCAATTTGAAAATACAATGGTGGCATACCTTTTTATAGGGCATAAGAAAAAGTGTCACCACACCACAGGGTATGCCATCTATGGTGGCAGTAAGACTACTCTTGAGTCTACAAAATCCCATCCAGCAAGCTAATACATCCTCCACTTCCTTAACGGTAGACATAGGGAACCACTTTGAAATTTGAGGTTCACAGATCCATTCCTTGACATACGAAAAATCTTTTATTTCAGAGTAGCGAATATCAAAATTGGGGTCATGTTCCACGACTAGCCAAACTCCTTTAAGTAAGCGTTAATAAAATCGTCTATTTCACCATCCATTACTGCATCAATATTCCCCACTTCATACTTTGTTCGAGTATCTTTTACTAAAGTATAAGGTTGGAAAACATAGTTTCGGATTTGACTTCCCCAGGCTATATCTTTTTTTTCTCCACCCATTTCTTGGAGTTTAGACTCTCTTTCTAACCTTTCTTTATCATAGAGCTTCGCCCGAAGCATCTTCATACAAGTCTCTTTATTTTGAAGCTGACTTCTTTCACTTTGGCAAGAGACCACAATTCCCGAGGCCATATGGGTAATCCTTACTGCAGAATCTGTTTTATTCACATGCTGTCCCCCGGCTCCTGAGGCTCTGTAGGTGTCTATCCGAATTTGATCAGGCCGTATCTCTATATCGATATCATCATCAATTTCAGGGGTCACATCTACAGAAGCAAAGCTAGTATGACGCTTTGCGTTACTGTCGAACGGAGAGATACGCACTAAACGGTGTACTCCTTTCTCTGCCTTTGCATATCCAAAGGCATAAGGCCCAACCAGCTTATAAGTAACACTCTTTATACCGGCTACATCCCCATCCACCGTGTCAAGAATCTCGATGCCAAAGCCTCTATGAGTAGCCCACCTTGTATACATCCTTGCCAACATTAAAGCCCAATCACATGCTTCTGTTCCACCAGCTCCTGCATTGATACTAAGAAAGCAATTTTTTTTATCCATTTCTTTAGATAGCATGCGACGGACCTCCATCTCAGCTAGTATCTTATCGCTTTGATGAAGTTCTTTATGTAAAGCCCCTAGCATCTCTTGATCTTCAAGTTGCAGAACCTCAGGCAAAAGAGCTTTTACATTTTCTAGACTCTGACTTATCTGTCGATAAGGTAGAGTCCAAGATTTTAAATCATTAGACAAAGATATCGTTTTCTGAGCCTTGGCATTATCGTCCCAAAAGCTTGGTTCTTGCATTCTACGTTCTAGTTCTTCCACTTGCCTTTCTTTGGAGGCTAAGTCAAAGATACCTCCACATGTGAAGGAGCCTTTCCTCTAAACTTTTCATAAGTAATTGCATTTCTTCGTGCATAAATACCTCTGCCTTTATTTTTATGTGTTTGGTCTTAGTATTTCTGACTTCGTAAAAAAAGTCAAAACAGCTTCAAGATAGCCACAGATGACCTAGCAATCAAAACCCTCAGCCCTGGCTTTTGGGTAGATAAAAAAAATCATAGTTTTATTTTTCAAAAAAGACCCACTTGATTTATTGTTAAAAAAAACTTAACACTTTCTTTACCGAAAGTAACTACAAGTTTTTACTACAAATAATTTACGACAAAAATCATACAAGGAGAGGGGTATGTCTATTCCACTAATTTCCAATTCCACTATCAGTGAAATGGCTAACCAAACATCGATAAATTTACGAGGTATCGAGGACACCATAGAAAAAACTATAGAAGAAAACTTTAAAGATTCTTTGCAAGGAATAGGGGACTGGCTAAACAGACAGTTCACCATTATTACAGAAAAAGCCATAGGGATAGCCCAGTTTATTTATTCCATTGTGCAGCCTTATTTCGAAGCTATAGCTAATTTTGTCACCACAAATCATGAAGCCATTAAAATAGGATTTGCAGGCTTTGGGATAGGTGTTTTAAGCTGTGCAATTATAGGAAATCTGATCCAGAGAAACAGGGAAGAGAGGTTACCCTAAGACCGCTGTTAGCTAGCGATTGATTAACAATCGCTAGCTTCCCCATCCACCTTGCAGATCATTTTGATGATCTCTAATAATTTTATCCATCCCGCTTCTGTTAAACCCACTTTTTCTTGTTTTGCATTATAGATCCAAGGAATGTCGATCGGTACAATAGAAGAGAAACAAGCTTCGATTTTATGGATTATACTATGTCGATCAGGAGTATTTAAAAGAGTTTCATGACACAATTCTATTAAAGAATGAATGGACATATGCTTATAAAAAAGGTTCATCCATTCTCTTGTGCTTTTTTGAAAGAGTTCATGTGGGCAGCTGTAGCTCCTAGCCTCATAAAAAGGGTGTATACCAAGGCCTAGATGAGAGCCAATTTTATTCCTGACATGCAGTGATACCCTAGATGAGCTTAGCTCAAGAGAAGCTGAGCCTTTGATCTCTTGAAGGAAAGTACTTTTATCGATTAGCAGCGAAAGGATCATAGAATGAACTACCTGCTGAACCCAGTCTCTTACATATGAAAAATGGGGAGAATAAAGAAATTCTTGGTGAAGGGGGTAACGCAACGAAATAGGTAGAGCTCCGTACAAATGATAGATCTGCTGCAGCTTACCTGGTAAATCCCCCATAAGTCTTGAGGAGATCTCCAAGCAGCGCTGCTCTCTAGGACTTAAAAGCTCACCGTTATGAAGGGTGTTTTCTTCTATAAATATGCTTTGAATCAGTAAGCATACCATACCGTGCATTTGAGGGATTTCATAGGGATAATCCAAATGCAGAAAAAATCTAAAAAAATGACTTTGCAAATTAAGCATTAAGTCTTCGAAACTGAACGTAAATCGGTGCTTTACATATGCATGCATCCTATTTTCAATAGGTGGATCAAGAGATAAAGTTCTCTTAATCATAGAATAAATTACCTCAAGCAGCTTCTCAAAAGTTGGTAGGTTGCTGTTACATATCTTCTTTATCCCGAACACATTCATCACAGATGGAAAACACTCCCTTGCAAACTTTGGATGTAAAACATATGAGGACTGCTCATGCTCGTAAATAGGCAAATCTGCACAAGTAATTTTATCTCCCAAAGATTGCAGAACCTTGTGAAAAAAAAAGGATTCTGGGGATGGCACTTTTGCAAAAGGATCCTGTGCTAAAAGCATAAAGGCTCTTTGTGCTAGCGGATGGGTCTCTTCTAGCAAAAAATAGGGTAAATGATCCACGATCTGCTTAGCTAAGGGTAAAGAAGTATTTTTTTTTAAAGGCTCCAATGTAAGAGATTGGAGCCAAGCATCCCATACCTTTCTTTTCAAAAGGGTATCCTCAAGCAATATTTGCTGAACCCAATCATAAGCATTCAATGAAGCACACATACGCTCTTTGGCTACTAAAGATAAAAGAATGCTCTCTACAGAGTTTAAACATGCTAAAGGAAACACTTTCATAGCACCTATAATCTCTATCCTTTCTAAGGAGCTAAGAAGTGGTTGTAATTTGTTAGCAATCGATGAATAGATCTCTTGTTGATCGATACTTGCCTCTAAAAACAGGATAAAAGAGCTATATCTTACTTGGTTATCTTGATCATCAAAAAATAAAGCAAAGGTGTGATGGACGGCTCCTTGCCTAATTTCTTTGGAAGATTGGTTGAATTTTTGTATTAAGCTGATTCTTTGAGCCATGGTTGTGCTAGAGGAGATGAGCTTAGGTGACAGCGACATGATCCACTGGCAATCCACTTCGTCTAAAGTAGCTAGTGCAGACACAAATGTGCATTTGTCTTGTATGGTTGCTTCGGGAAGCGTCCACTCAAGAGCGTAAGCATGCATAGCAAAGCGAACTTCTTTTTTTATTTCAAAAAAAGTTCTGATGAATAAAGGTAAATCATTCATGGTAGTGAGATCAAGCCAATGCATTGCAATCTGACAAATCTCTTCTATTTCCTCTATGGACTTGTCCCTTATTACCTCTTGAAGCTCTTTATTGGCATGCGCAAGTGTGACATGAATAAACATAGGATTTTGGTGGAGATAATCTACTTTAGATTCTTCATCAAAGGTAAGGATTATTCTATGGTATACCTCTTTTACGATTTGGACCTCTTTTTGCGCTGGGGTTTCTTTTATGATCAAGTCTGGTAGAGCACCAAAAAAAGCTTTTTGATATGGGACTGAGAGCTGAAATAAATTATATATTTTTCTCTGGTTAGCCCTTGAAAAATCATTACTTGCTTCTATGGATTGCAGCCAGAGGCAAGATTTTTGAAAAAATGAAATTGCAGACATATCTTCCTATCAAATATTTTATAAAACAGGAAAATAAAATAACCTAAAATTATGTTTATGAACAAGTTATGAGTTAAATTCTTTTTTTAACTCACTTCTGATTAAAAGAATCGACTTATCTTGATCAAAGGTATAATCCCATTGCCATGTAGGGGTGGATATCACCTCCTTTACTAAGAGCAAGTCTTTTCCCTGGTTCTTCGCAGTGACTTTAGTTTTAGGGGGCACGACAATATGTAAATTTCCTTCTAAAACAACGCCTTCGGCAAAAAACTCCCCATCCCCTTGAATCTCAATAAGGCAAGTTTCGATTTTATGCAGTTCTGATTTCCAAATCACGCAAGGTTCATTATAGTCAATCCCACGGTTCGAGACCTTCACATTCTTGAGAGTACACTTTCCTGTGTGGTTACTATATACAAGCTTGCCGGAAGAATCTTGGTGACCCATGATATTCTCCGCATTGATGGTAAGACTTCCTTGTACTGAGAGATTTTCAATATACAGCTCTGAAAGATTAAGAACGAGTTCAGAGCCTTCAAAAAGAAATCCCTGTCGCATCTTTTGGGCAATTATTGAATAGAGGGGACCTAAAGCAGGGTGGTATAAGAATATGACATTGGAGACATTAGAACATTCTGATTTCAAAATTTCAAAGTTACAAAGGGAAAGAAGTTTTTTAGCATTGTGCATCATATCGATAAAGCACCCTTCCGGTGTTTCGATAAGAGAAGCCCCTAAAGCATATTCCTTTTTTGTAGTTGAAATCGTCTTTGTTCTTTCATTGAATGTGATGTATGTAGGCAAAGAAATTGGGGAAACTTCTTTGGGCGCTGCGTAGGATTCCATGAAACAATCGGCAATATTTTGCATCATAGATTCTAAACGGGCTAGTATCTCTTCTTGAATGTCTCCAAACTCATCTACATATGAGATCTTTTTCAAATTTACAAGCATGCCAGGTATTGGAGAGACTTTTAGGGCGTCATGGATAGCATCAATATCGATAAATAATAAATTAGTGTTTGAGGGAAATTTTGAATAATTACTTCCCTCTTTCCAAGGCTCATCTGCAATCCCATATTTTGAAAAATCACAATATTCAATATTCGTTAAGGTATATTGATACCTATCCCCCATTTTTTGTTCGACAAGAACATTTGTTCCCTCGGCTGATTTAACCAGACGAGGACAGGAGCAAAAGCCAAACGAAGCTCTTTGCCATAAACCCACCCCTGCAAAAGCGAGTAGGCTATAATCCTCTGCCGCCACGGGATTATTAATTTGGCGCACCAGAGCTTTATGTACATCCTTCTTTTTAAGCCAATCAAAACACCCTGAATCTCTGGCCAGCTTCCAAATGACCCCGTGCCCACCAGGGCGCAGTAGAGGCTCTAGAGCACCTTTCATCCCCCATTTACCCTCTTGATTGATAGTAGGAACAAGAGGTTGGCAAAAAAAGAAGAACCCTTCTTTGGACCTATGAAAATAATGATTTTCTTCAAAAAGGCTCTGTATTTTTACATCATTATCTTTTTCTTTTGAGGTCATTAGAGCAATCGGTATCTCTATCTGCTTCTGATAAAGTTTGAAATATAGATATTCTTTGGCCTGAACATCGGATATGAGTCTTTTAAGCAATGAACTTCCGCAAAAACTGAGCTTAGCTGCAGGAAGTGGCTCATTGGTAACTGGATCATAAAGTTTTAAACGATCTGCCGCTCCCCCGACGGGATAAATCTCTGCCACAGATCCCATATTTTCGATGGCATGATAAACCGCATTTTTTACATATTCGTTATATTCAGAAATGTTGATGATTTCTGGGGGTAAATAATGGACTTGCAACTCGGAGGGTTTAGCATCGGGTGCGCAAAGTAATTGAATCATACTTAAATGATACCCAACTACACCTCCAATTTCTTTATAAAACTCTTCAGTGACAAGCAAACAATCAATAAGCTTTCTATATCTAGATATGGACTCTTCAAAAGATAGATGTTTCGTGTCAAGTACCCGGTCTGCTTGCCCTATGGCTATGACTGCCTTAAGCACAAAGGCGCACTCTATGGATATGCCTGCTAAAAATGATTTTAAAAAAGAAGGAAGCCTTAGAGCCTCCTGAACTAAAACATCCTCTGCTATGAGTTCATGTTTATCATACCAGGTCTGGGTTTCCTTAAGCTTATTTACTAAAAAACCAAGCCTTTCCATATCCTGGGATAATACAACACATGCTTCATTAACAAACGAATCAACCGTCATAGTTCCTTCTTAGATAATTTACCAAGAATTTACTCTGCCACGGTCCTAAGCTTAAACGCAAGAAAATGCTTTCAAAAAAGTCTTAAAGTACCCCGTTAATACTACTTCCAAAACTGCACATCGATTCGCTTTTTAACACCTTTTTTTTCAAAAAAAAGATAGACAATCATCCAGTAAAAGAGCGCTTCATTTTCATTTAAAGCCTCTTTCTCCGTTATAGCTAGAGGATAAAACCGAAAAGGTAAGCGATTTTTTTTGACTATAATAGCAACCGAGAGATACAAATGGTCTTTCGAGGTTTACAAATATGATCCTCGACGATCCATTCCTGAGAGTTAGACACCTTTTGGATTAGGATTTCATTGCAAATACATAAGGAGATACCTATGGTGAAAAAACAAGAAACTCAATCTAAATTTATGCAGCCAATGAAAGTTAGCGATGACCTGGCAGCCGTCGTCGGTAAAGGCCCAATGCCACGCACTGAAGTAACAAAAAAACTCTGGGCGTATATTAAAGAAAATAACTGCCAAGACACTAAAAATAAGCGCTTTATCAACCCAGACGACAAGTTATCTAAAGTGATCGGCAAAAAATCTATTAATATGTTTGAAATGACTAAAATGGTTAGTAAACACCTTTCGTAAGTCTTTCTTGTGGGCAGAGCGCAGTTTTTTACTGCAATCTGCCTAATTGTCATGTATACTCTCCTAAAAAAAATACACACGATCTATGGCTCAATTCATATCAAGCATTCTACTTGCAGGTGGATGCGGGAGTAGGTTTGGGGGTACGATTCCCAAGCAATTTATTTCTTTAGGAAAAAAACTTGTGGTTCATCACAGTTTAGAGCTTTTACTCTCTTGTGAACAAATCCAAGAGGTTGTAATTGTCGTAACTAATGGGTTTCAAGAGTATTTTTCAGCTTACACCAGTCCGAAAATTCGGTTCGCTCCGTCTGGGGCTACCCGACAAGAATCTGTCTATCAAGGCTTTTTACGTGTCTGTCCAGATGCAGAATACGTATGCATCCATGATGGGGCAAGACCTCTTGTCACAAGGAAAGAATTGCTTTTGGTAATAGAAGATGGGATACAATATCAAGCAGCCGCGCTCGGGGTGCCCGCTAAAAACACTATGAAAAAGACAAATGCACTTGGATTTGTAGAAGAAACTTTATCTAGGGAATGCTTATATGAGATGCATACCCCTCAGGTGCTTTCCACAAAGATGTTATGGAAAGGGCTATCTTTAGCAGAGCAAACAGGAGTAGTGGTAACAGATGATATTTCGCTGGCGGAATTAGCGGGCTGCAGAGCCAAAGTGACTTTGTCTAGCTATCGAAACATAAAAATTACTACCCCTGAGGATCTCATTATCGCTAAAGCTTTAATGGAAAATACTCATGCCGAGATATAAAATCACGATAGCCTACGATGGCAGCCTGTTCGGGGGGTGGCAAAGTCAATGCAACTCTGTTTGCATTCAAGATATTTTAGAAAAAGAGCTGAGTACCCTCCTGAGGACACCTACAAAAGTTCATGGCTCAGGAAGAACAGATGCAGGAGTGCATGCTATGGGGCAAACCGCTCATTTTGATAGCCCAGCTATTTTAAACGAGCAAAAAATTATGTATTCCTTGAATTGTATGCTTCCTCAAGAAGTTCGCATTATGGCTTTACTTCTTGTAGATGACCATTTCCATGCTCGTTTTAGTGCAAAAGGTAAGATTTATCACTATCACCTTCACTTGGATAGAGTAGCTGATCCTTTTAAAAGAAAATACTCCCTGCATGTCCGGCATAAGGTAAATCTTGAAGCATTGCGCCAAGCAGCTTTTTTGCTGGTTGGGAAACATGATTTTCGCTCTTTTGCCAACGAGCCTCATCAAGGTAGTGCTTCTAGAGACTCTGTCCGAGCATTAAGACGTTTGCAGATAGTAGAGGAAATGGGTGGAGTCAGACTAGAGTTTGAAGGAGATGGTTTTTTATACAAAATGGTCAGGAATATTACCGGAACACTACTGGAGATAGCATCTGGAAAACGCTCTGTGGAAAATGTCCTCCAGATACTAGCCGCTAAGGATCGCAGGGCTGCCGGCAAGGCAGCGGAGCCCC
>JBEIFG010000006.1:0-21847 GCA_040382555.1 Chlamydiales bacterium
AATTTGAAGGTTGCAAAGTTGATTTTAAAAAGTCTTTAAAATTATTTACTAGTAGTGGGGTTTTGAGTAGATAGGAGGTAGTTATTTATGGCTAAAAAGATTTCTTTAGATAAGAATCTCAATGCCTATCAATTTTATGGGCAATTTGGAAAAAAGGCTTTTGATGATCCGTCTGCGTTTGAAGTAGGCGAGCAGATCCTTTCTTTATCGAAAGAAGAAGTTGGTCGATTGGATCAGCTTAAGCAAACCGTTTTACAAAAAAATAAACCCTCAATCATGTTTGTGCTAGGATCCACATGGGAAAATAAAAAACTTTCTGAGGCAACTATTGTAGAGTTTTTCAAGAAGATAGCCAATAAAGTAGATATTCATGCGGTATTTGTGTATGGTTCGATGATAGAACGAGATGTAGTAGCAAGTATTAGTCAAAACATCTCTCAAGATTCTACTGTGGTAGGTGAGCTAACTTTGCCTTTGTGGCAAGCCTTAATGATGCAGATGGAGGGGGTAGTATCCGTAGATACTTCAGGACTTCATCTAGCGGCATTAGCTGGTGTGCCCACCTTAGCATTTTTTGGGCCTTCATCCTCCCAGATCTATAATCCTTTAGGTGTAAAGCATCAATCCATTCAAGGAAAATGTCCTTACGGTATTCATTTCCAAAGAAGATGTCCGAAGTTGAGAGTATGCTCAAGCGGGGCTTGTTTAAAATCATTGCCTGTAAAAGATTTAGAGGAAAAATTTCTGTCTTTTTTTCAGAATCTTAACCACAGTCTTAAAGAATCAAAGATATAACCTTAAATTTTGATTTGATCTAGAAAAAGACCAAAGTCGATATGAGAACTTACTACTTGAATTGCTTCTTGAATTTTTTCTTCGTCTTCTTTTCTTATTTTAGCCGTAAAGGAGGATATTTTTTGAAGAGCGGTATGACTATGGTCATGGGTATATAAAGCAGGTATATTGGCTTTTTGAAGCTGTTCTATAATAAAATGTCTGGGTGGATATTCCCCAGTAAGAATGAATCCACACTGCAAATCATCAAGCATGAGTCTACTCTTATACTCGAGCTGCTTGCTTACTAAAGATAAAATGATATCTTCCCTACTTGTGGGTGTTATAACGATTTGATTAGGTACGATCATTTCTCTAAATATGTTTACTGAGCAGGCCACAAGGCGTATGCTTTCAAAGTGTCGCAAGCGATGCTCTTCACCAGAAAGCAAAGAGGTTTGAAAGAGAAATTCAAGATCTTGCATATTGGGATTCTGAAGCACTGGATCAAAAGGCATACATCCTATCAAGGGTATGCTCCATCTTTTAAGTGCTTTGCTCATATAGTGTGTGATCATTTCTTTTTTATTTTCCCTGACCCTATTTAGAATTACACCCATTACCCTCACACGGTGAAGATCACACAGGGTTTTATTTAAAACAAGCTCATCGAACGAAGAGCCAAGGCCTCCAGAGGCTATAAGAATCACTGGCAAATTTAAAAAATTAGCCACTTGAGCATTATTCAATTGAATAATAGAGCCTACTCCCACATGACCTGTTCCCTCAACAACGACAAAATGATTTTTTCTGCAAAGCTTTTCATAGCTATCTTGAATTTTGCTTTGAAGCTCACTTGGATGAATTTTATGATCAAGATAGTCTTTAGTAAATCCTTGAGGGATGATTACAGGACTCATGTGTGAATAAGAATCTATTAGTTTAAAATGTTCTTTAAAAAGGATCACATCTTTATCCACCGATTCTCCACTGGGTAGCTGAACATGTTCCTGACCCACAGGTTTCATAAAACCTGTTTTATATCCTTTGGCAATCAGACCAGAGACTATCCCCAATGAGGTTGTGGTTTTTCCTACATTCTGTCCAGTCGAAGCAATAAAGACACCCTGCGCTCTCATTCAATTACCTAAAGATTTCATTTAACCATCTTATAAACGAACTAGTGTTTAAATTGCTCAAAAAGATGAACCAATGTAGTCAGAGTTTCAGTATAAATTTCTATCTCAGGCTTAAGATGACTTAATTCTTCTTGATTAAACCATCTAATTTTACCCTCTGATAAGAGAATTTCATCCTCTTTGCCCGCGCATGGGGTTGTAATATAAATCATATCTATATGCTTATGTGCCAGCGTGTTTCCGAAGGCTGGTATTTCTTCCAAAAGACAAAGATAAGGTCTTTCAAAACTAGAGGCATTAGCGAAATGAAGCCATAAATTTTCTTGAGGAAGAATTTTGACATCTAGGCCTGTTTCCTCTTTTGCTTCTCTAATAGCACATTCATTAGGAAGTTCGTCAACTTCTACATGACCACCTGGTGGAAGCCACTTTTGTAATTTTTTATGGAAAACCAGTAAAGTTTTTCCTTCTTTAAGAATGTAGGCTGTAGCTGTAAAATGTTTTTCCATGGTTATACCTTGTCATTTGTGTCTATCGGAATTTTGAATCAAAACAGATTTAATTTTCAAAGATCGTTTTCCTTAAAGGAAAGCGTTGATGTATCATAAGTAATAAATCAACGAGGTAATCATGCAATCTTTTGATAAACTTCTGCATCTATCAGACACTTTAATAGGCCCAAGTGGATGTATGTGGGATAAAAAACAGACTTTTCAATCTCTTCAGCCCTATGTGCTAGAAGAAGCTCACGAGCTAATTGAAGCTGTAGATATCAATGAAGATGAAAAAATCGTAGAAGAACTAGGAGATCTTCTCTATACGATTATTTTTTACACCTCGATAGCAAATAAGGAAAAGCGATTTTGTATAGGTGATGTGATTGATGCGATTTCAGAGAAGCTCATCAGAAGACATCCGCATGTATTTGGTGATTTGAAAGTTAAGTCAGAAAAGGAGCTAGAGGAAAATTGGGAAAGAATAAAAAAAGAGGAAAAAGGGAAAGAGACTAGAAGAGATCCTCTTGATGGAATTCCCCCTACTTTACCGCTTCTTGCTCGATTTCAAAAGATCATTAAGGCGGTATCTAAAAGCTCTCTAGAGATCTTCGATAGCAAAGATTTTTATGAAATCTCTGAAGAAGCACTTGCAGGGGAGCTAATGTTTTTTATTTGGCTGGCAGAAAAAAATAATATTGATGCTGAAGGGGCTTTAAGAAGATCTTTACAACGATTGCAGGATAGCTTTTTAAAGAATGGATAATTTAGATATTTTTTGGTTTTTTAGTATACTAAATTTTTTAACTCTTCTAAGCTAAACATTCTGCAATAAAAGGTTTTGAATATGAGATTTGCAAGAATAGTTTCTCTGCCTCTTTTGATGGTTACAGCCGCTTCTTACTTGCATGCATCCGAATCAGAAGATACTCCCTGGAGTATCTTAACTGAGTATGTGTATATGAAAAGAAGTAAAGTTACCCATACTCGCTTTGCAAGGGACTTAGGGAATCAAGGGAATACGATTTTAAGCTCCGGTAACCTTGTCAATCAAATGGGGTTCGAATCGGGAGCTCGTATTGGTTTAACTTATACCACTGATCCAAAATCAAGTTATCAAAGTCGATTTATGTATATTGCTCCCTGGACTGGATCTAAAGAAAGAAATGGTCCAGGAACATTTTACTACCCATTTGAGGTAACTAGGGCAAATGGTGATTACTTTAACGCGGATAGAGTGGAAGCTACCTATAGCTCCCAATTTTATACATTAGATCTGAACTATTGGAGAAATTCTAGAGGACCGGGGAGTGCTTATTTTGTAGTTTCTGGTGTATTTGGATTAAGGTTTTTCCATCTTCAAGATAAATCCACTTTAGCTTTCACGGGAAGTTATTCTGGTGCACTATCGAAAAGTAATTACGATACAAAAGCCCGCAATGATGTAATCGGTTTTCAAGGGGGATTTAATTTTCAGATGAATCCTTTTTTAGGATTTAGATTTGACTTATTAGCTCTTGGGGGTATTGGCTTAAATCGTGCCTTTGGAACAGATTATATGCTCGACAAAAATAACTCTTTTGTTCTTAAAGATCACCAGATGGTAAATTATCAAACGGTAGTGTTTGCGGATGCAGAGGCCAAGCTTGGATACCAAATAGTTAAATATTTTAATATGCATATAGGTTATCAGCTATTTTACGCATCAGGATTGGCGTTTTCACCAGCTCAATATAATTACAAAAACGACTTTAGCTATAACAACTTATATTCCCACGGACACACATATATTCAAGGGCTTTTTGTAGGAATGAATTTTGACTTTTAAAGAAACACCGGAGAAGACTTTAAGCACAAACCAAATTCTTAAGGCTGCTACCTTCCGATCCTGACCTGGTTCGAACTGTTTTGTTCTAAAAGGTCCCCGGTGAACAATCTATTCTACATGAATCTCTAAATACTGCAAAGTATCTTTTATTCAATATTTATTTTTAAGGATTCCTGTAAAAGAATCCTTAAAACACTGAGCTCTATTTATGAGTAACCCTCGCATTTTCAGCTTTTGAGTCGTGGGATAGAGAGCGAAATTTTTGTATTTTGGTATTCGGAAAAAATGTGGATAGTATTTTAGATGCATTATGACCATGTTTTGCCATAAGCTCAGCCGAAAATAAACAAAGCCCCGTTCCATATCCCTGGCCATACCCCTTAAAGGTAACATTATCACCCTTTACTTCTAGAGAAAAATCGTTACTTTTGATTTTTTGGTCGCCAAAAGCTTTTTGCAAAGCGAAAAAGTCTACTTCCTTCGTATTTACCCCATCTGAAATTTTTATTGCATATACTTTACCCGAATTTTTTTCGGAAAATAAAGAGATTTTTGTGAGCTTTTGCATATTAGCCAGTTGAGCTAGCTTTTCTCTGGTGGTGCTAAAAGACCAGCTAATTCTTTGCCTATCTGACTCTGCTAAAGGCAAATCTACTCCAGCAGGGGAAGGGAAATTGATTCTGAAAATGGAGGAGTAGTCTGAAGTTTTACCCGCATTATTGATATTCCATGTAGCAGCAAAGGGTTTCTGGTTGAAAGTGAGTACAGCATGACGAGTATTGGATATAGCTGCTTCAAGCCCTGGATTTTGTAGGGTAGATCCATATCCTCTGTATCCAACCTCAGAGGCTTTAAAATCAAAATATGGAGATCCTTTTTTTCGTAAGAGAGAGTGATATAGTTGAGTTCTTTCAACAATCACAAGAGCATTAAATACTTCGGGATCTAAATCTTTCTTTATTTTGGAGGTCAGCGTGGATCTAAGATAACTTTCGGTATCAACTTCATTAACCACAGCAATCTTTCCATTCAATGCGGATATTTCCACACAGCCTCTATACTGTAGTCCATTCACAAGAATGGTACTTTCAGAATCTAGTGGCACGATTCTAACTAGAGAAAAACCGGGAATAGGATCCCCCCACACCAAGCTTGATCCATCATAGCTCAAAATAGCTCGCTTTTGATTTCCTTTTCCAATCACAAAATTATTTATGGGGTTGCAAATTTGATATTTACCTTTGGCCTCTAAAACAATAGTATTTTCATTTTCAGTTAAAAGAACTTTAACAGTAGCTGGCTTAGCTTTTTGAGATACATCGGTGGGAATTTCAAATGAAAAAAGATCCGAACAATAGAAACAAGGGGACGAAGCTATTAAAAGTCCCGAGAAAAATAGTGTTTTAAGTTTCATAACATATCTCCAGAATTGAATTTTGCCGGTACGCTTCGGCCTAAATGTTCATACGCTTGAGAAGTAACTTCTCTTCCGCGTGGGGTTCTCTTCAAAAAACCTTGCATAATTAAATAGGGTTCGTAGACTTCAGATAAGGTATCCGCATCTTCACCAATTGCCACAGCTATAGTGCTAATTCCTACGGGTCCCCCTTTGTAGTGGTCAATGATAACTTCTATAATTTTTTTATCCATTTCATCAAGCCCCCTGTGATCTATCGCAAGCATCTCTAAAGCTTTTTGCACTATAGATTTATTGGCTTGGGTATTGGATTTAATTTGAGCGAAGTCTCTTACCCAGCGCAAAAGATTATTAGCTATTCGTGGAGTGCCTCTAGATCTTCTAGCTATTTCTTCCGCTCCGGGAGCATCGATGGTTAAACCAAGAATTTTCGAAGACCTTAAAAGGATTTCTTTTAGCGTGGAAGAGGGGTAATAGTCTAGCCTGTAGGAAAAAGGAAACCTTGACCTCATGGGTCCTGTTAACAGACCCATTCTTGTGGTAGCTCCAATAAGGGTAAATCGATTTAACTTCACTTGCACAGAACGAGCGCTGGGACCTGAATCAATGACTAAATCTAAGCAGAAATCTTCCATAGCTGGGTAGAGGTACTCTTCTACCACGCGAGATAGTCTATGAATTTCATCAATAAATAATATGTCTCCTTCTTTGAGGTTGGTTAATAAACCCGCAAGATCGGCAGCTTTTTCAAGTACTGGCCCTGAGGTAACCACCAAATTAGTTCCCATGATTTTTGAGATAATATTTGCCAAAGTAGTTTTTCCAAGACCCGGAGGACCATAAAACAAACAGTGGCCCAGTGGTTCCCCCCTAAGTTTTGCAGCTTGTATGATGACCTCAAGTCTTTCTTTAATATTGTCTTGTCCCACAAAATCTCTCAAGGATTGTGGTCTAAGGGGGATTTCGTAGTTTTCGTCTGGTTTTGTCCAAGATGATTCTATGTATGGCTGGTTCATGAATACCTAAAAGTGCAGGGGGCTATCCTAATGAAAACTCTAGCAAGAAAACTAATTCAAACGCTATATCTAATGCATTCTAGACAATTTTTTTCGAGGTGTCAAATTATGAGTCTTCAATCGGATAGATGGATTCGTCAAATGGTAGAGCAACAGGGGATGATTGAGCCCTTTGCCCATCAGCAAGTACGATTTATAAATGGTGAAAAGATTATAAGCTATGGGTTGTCAAGTTATGGCTATGATCTGCGAGTTTCTAGGGAATTTAAAGTATTTACCAACGTGTATAACTGCATCGTGGACCCTAAAAATTTTAGTGATAACTCTTTTGTTCACATGGAAGTAGATGAATGTATTGTTCCTCCGAATTCTTTTGCTCTAGCTAGAAGTGTAGAGTATTTTCGTATTCCTAAGGATGTTCTTACTATATGCATAGGAAAATCTACTTATGCTAGATGTGGAATTATAGTGAACGTCACTCCATTTGAGCCAGGATGGGAGGGGTACGTCACACTAGAAATTTCAAATACAACTCCTTTGCCAGCCAAAATTTATGCTAATGAGGGTTTAGCTCAGGTCCTTTTCTATAAAGGTGCTGAATCCTGCGAAGTCTCCTATGCAGATAGAAAAGGGAAATATATGCATCAAGTAGGTATTACCTTGCCCGTAGCTTAGTATCAAAAAGAAAAGCTCTTTCCAAGAGCTTTTCTTCCACTCACCAGACGTTTTTATCCCTAAAGTATCCTTTTTGAAGTCTTAGTGATTGGGTTTAAGGGTTTTTCTAGAAAAAAAAAAGAATAATTCCTTCAGAATGCACTTAACAAGGGATAGGTGCCCCCATTTTCTATATGCAAAAAAAAATCAAAGCTAAAAAAAGTCTTTCCATCCATGAGGTAAAAGCACTTAAGTCTTTTTCATGGTTCCTTTTTTTTAAGCAATCTTGGTGGATGCTTTTTTTTTGTGCGGGGTGTTTTATACTTTATACCAAAGGAATGCATAAAAAAAATCTCGACTGCTGGGATCTTAGATCAAGAATATACCAATTACATCTCGAGAAGGATACCTCGCTGCAAATGCAGCAGGAGTTGCAATTGCAAATTGCTTCTCAAAATGATCCTGGTTGGATTGAGCTTACTCTGATGAAGCAACTTGGAGTGGTCCCTGAAGGGCAAAGAAAAATATATTTTAAGAAGGATGAGTAGCTGCTTTTGAGTACTTTTTTTTTAATTTTAGCTCTTATAGTTTCACTTGCTTGCCTGGGGGTGTTTTCCGGAGCTGAAACTGCTCTATTTTCTTTATCTTCCTCACAGCTTAGATCATTTAAAAATGATCCCGATGTTAGAAAAAAGAAGATCGCAAAGTTGTTATCTCAACCCAGAGAATTATTAATCACTTTGTTAATTCTCATCATAGTATCAAGTATTTTAGTGCAAAACTTGATTTCATCCTTAGTAGGAAATAAAGCGAGTTGGGGGATAAGCGTGGGAATTCCTTTAGCTCTAAATTTGATGCTAGGGGAGGTAATTCCAAAATCCTTAGCATTGGTTAATAATATTAAAGTCTCATATAAGATAGCCCCATTTCTTTTTTCTTTGCAAAAACTCATGTTTCCCTTAAGGGAAATTTTATCTTATTCTACGAATTTCATTATTAGGACTTTTTTTTTCTTTTTAAAAAAAGAAGAAGATATTTCTCTTCCCGAATTACAACATGCCCTCAAAAAATCAAGTGAACATGGTGTGATTCATTCAGATGAAGCGGAATTGATACGGGGTTATCTGCAACTTGAGAAATCCAATGTGAAAGAGTTAATGCGCCCTAGAGAAGAGGTTATTTATTATAATCTGGAAGATCCGGTATCTAAGCTTATTCATCTTTTTGTAGATCAAGAATGTTCTAGAATTCTAGTGTGTAGAAAAGGCTTGGATACCCTAGAGGGAATTATCTCAAGCCGGCTGTTTTTTCTTTATAAAAGTGCGATTTACAACAGCAAAGATTTAATTCCTATTCTTAAAAAACCTTTTTTTGTTCCTGAGCTAATGACGGCAGAATCTTTACTCGAGCAAATGTATGAGCGTAAAGAGTCCTTAGCTGTCGTCGTAGATGAGCATGGATCAGTCTCAGGAATTATAGCTTTTGAGGATTTAGTGGAGGTAGTTGTTGGTGAAATTACAGATCGTAGAGATTCTAAAACCTTATATACCCAATCGAAGGGTGATGTAATTATCGCTAGTGGTAAGTTAGAGCTTACCGAGTTTGAAGAAATTTTTCAGCATTCTTTATTTAGTCCAAACAATATGGTAACCATTGGGGGATGGCTAACGGAACAGCTAGGAGATATTCCCAAGACAGGTACAAAGTATGTTACTGATGACTTTTTATTTCATGTATTATCGGCAGATGCAACTAGAGTAAGAAGAGTGTATATACGAAAATTTTCAGCAAAAAAATCTAAGGGGGCAAAATAATGCACCTGCAACCTTGGCATTGGTTTCTATTTTTTACTCTATCTTGTCTACTAATACAGGGTTTTTTTGCCATGCTAGAAATGGCATCTGTTTCATTCAGTAAGGTAAGGCTGCAGTATTATGTAAGTAAAGGACAGAAAAGAGCTATCTGGCTTAGCTATTTATTAAATCACCCGGGACTTTTATTTGGAACCACATTGATTATGGTTAACTCTGCTCTACTTATTGGATCAGAGTGTTCTAGAAAATTTTATGTAGCTGTAGGACTCAGCCCCGATTGGGCTCCTTTAACTCAAGTTTTTTTAGTGCTTATTTTTGCGGAAATTTCACCTATGTTCGCAGGAAGACGATATGCAGAACATGCGGCTATGATAGGAGTTCCACTACTCTATGCATGTGCAATGGTTTTAAAACCATTTATTTGGTTACTTGATTTTATTTGTGAATCTATAAACAAGCTTTTGGGTGTTCATGATGATAAGACATTTTTTTTAACAAGAGAAGAGCTACAAAGCGTGCTAGAAGAACGAGATGAAAATTATGCTTCCCAGGATGAAAAAAAAGAGTTAAGTACAGTAGTGAGCAATATTTTTTCTTTAAAAAACAAGTCTGCTAAAGAAATTATGACTCCCTTGGAAAAGATCAAAATGATTCCCAGTGGTGCCACTATTGAAGAGCTTCGCTTTATGCTTACTCACGGATTTGTTCCATACATACCTATTTATAAGAAAGATCCCCAAAATATTGTAGGAATGGCTTTTCCTAGAGATCTTTTGAGATTATCTCCTCAAGCTAAAGTGATAGAAAGCAGTAGATCTCCCTGGTTTATTACTGAAGGTAATTCAGTAATTCAAATTTTGAAATCATTTCGTAAAAATAATAAGAGTATCGCGGTAGTACTGAATGATAGCGGACTTGCAGTAGGTATTCTCACATTAGATGATCTTATAGATACTATCTTTGGTAGGGTAGATGACTGGATGTCTACTGCAGATATTGCACCCCGAGCTCACCAAGTAGTCGTTGATAAAACATTCCCTGGAGATATGAAGCTGTTAGACTTTAATAAAAAATATCAAGTAAATCTCGAATATAAAGGGGCTGAAACATTAGCCGATATCATGATAGATATCCTTGGGCATTCTCCCGCCAAAGGAGAAAGTATACGGGTAGATCAATTTGAATTAACTGTTGAGGAAGTAACTTTATTAAACGTAAAAACCATTCTTGTTAGAACTGTGTACTAATACATATAGTTTATCTCCTTAATCTTGACATGCAAATATCTACTAGGTTAATCAATAAAAAAAAAGAAGAACAGGTATCTATGTTACAACTTTCATTATTCAGTGCATGTTTACTCATCTCTTCAACACTTCAAGGTGTAATTACTGCCCCGTCCTACGTAACGGCAGATTCTCCTCAACTACCACTTGAAGTATACAGCGAGGAGTTCGCCCACATTCTTGGAACTAAACCTAAATTATTTCATTTAGCTGAAGGTTTCGGATTTACTGAGGGACCTGTATATTTTTCTCAAGAAGGAAAAAGCGAGGGTTATCTTTTATTTACTGATCAAATAAATGATAATATCAATTTAATTAAGTGGTATGGAACAGATCCCTTCAATACGATTACAGAATTATCTTGGAGTAAGCCAGTTGTTTTTAGACACCCATCTAATATTGCTGATGGTCAAACCGCTGATTTACAGGGGCGGCTATTGACCGCTGAAACAACAGGTAGAAGAGTGTCTGTGACAGAATCTAATGGGGTTGTCAATACTCTTGTTGGATTTTATGATGGCAAACCCTTAAATTCTCCCAACGATCTCGTAGTTAAATCTGACGGTACAGTTTGGTTTACCGACCCAGGATACGGATGTTTACAGTTCCCCCAGGATTGTTATTTACCAAGTCAGGTATACAGATATGATCCATCTAATCAAACACTCTTAGCTATAATAAAGGATTTAGAAATGCCCAACGGCATTGCATTTTCTCCTGATGAAAAAGTCCTTTACGTAATAGACAGCGGTGCGATTCAAGCACCAAGAACTCTCTATGTCCAAAAGCCGCATGTGATTTATGCCTATGATGTAATAGATGATAAAAATCTGATAAATAAAAGGGTTTTTACGGAAGTTTCTCCTGGTTTTCCTGATGGAATGAGACTAGATGAAAATGGAAATGTGTATGTAGGAGCCTTAGACGGTGTACAGGTATTTAACCCTAAGGGGAAATTAATTGGAAAAATTTTAATGCCTAAAGAAACTGCGAATTTAACTTTTGGAGGAGCTGAAAATAACATTTTATTTATTTGTTCTTCTGACTCTGTGTGGGCAATCAGGCTTAACACTAGGGGTGCTAAGCCTGTAACTGTGCTTAAAAAGAGAGGACTCTAGAATTTTTCTTTAAGGTGATCAGCAACTCTTAAGGCATTTGCAATGGCGGTAAGACTTGGGTTAACAGCTCCAATCGAAGGAAAGAAGGAGGTATCTACTACATAAAGATTATCTATGCCATGAGCTTTACAATTTAGATCAAGCACAGACGTCTTAGGATCCTTTCCAAAACGCAGTGTTCCAGCTTGGTGAGCACACCCAGCGATCGGAATTTGTTGTGAGAGGTAGACTGTGTTAGGAATAAGATGATGTTCTGGATCGATATGATTCATGATTTCTTTGAACTTAACTAAGAGTTTTTCGTGAGCCTTTTCATTATTCACTGTGTAATCTACGACAATTTCCCCATTTTTATTTAGTTTAATTCGATTATTTGCGTCGGGAAGATCTTCAGATGTTAGCCACCAGCCAATGCAGTGCTTTGCCAGCTCATCTAAGGCAAAATTAGGTGCAAATTTTGGTGCATCTACGGCAAGCATTTCTTTTTTTACATTCCCCAATAGTTGAATATGTCCTAAAGGTAAATCTGAATCATGGCTGTTAAAATAAAAATCATTGATTGCCAATGTTTTCTGATAAGTAGTCGGATTAGGAGTCTTTGATATGGCCACTACCACAGAGTTTATATGAAACATATAGTGCCTGCCTACTAAATCATTGGCATTTGCAAGGCCATGGGGATGCTTGGCATGGGAGGATCTTAAAAATAAGGCAGCTGAATTTATAGCTCCACAGGAAACTATAAAAAGGTCTGCACTAATGAGTTCTTGTTTACCTTCATGCAGTACTTCGACGTGCTTAATCGTTGTTCCGTTTACATCTGGTATTAGCTTAACGGCTTGTGTTTTTGTAATGATGCTTACATTTTTATGCTTTAGTGCAGGTTTTATACAAGTAACATGGGCATCAGATTTTGCATCCACTAGGCATGGGAATCCGTCACAAGTGTCGCAGCGTATGCAAGAACTGCTTTCTTTATTTTTTTCATTCAGATCTAGACCAAGTGGAAGATGAAAAGGTTGATATCCTTTATTTTTGAGTCTATCGTGAATATTTTGGATGTAGGGTTCATGGCTGATTTCAGGATAGGGATAAGGGTTGGCTTCACCAGGCTCGCATGAATCTTCCCCTCTTTTTCCATGAACTTTGTATAATTGCTCAGCTTTAAGGTAATAGGGTCGGAATATATCATAACCTAATGGCCAAGCAGGAGAAATACCACCATAATGGTTTACTTCTTCAAAATCTTTTTCTCTTAATCTTAGAAGGGCTGCTCCATATAATTTAGTGTTACCTCCTACATAATAATTCATTCCAGGCTTAAAAGGTTTTTCGTTTTTATCATACCATGTTTCATGGGTATGATATCTATTTTCTAAAAAAACAGCTTTAGCATCCCAATTAGGTTTTTCTCTGGGAAGGTAATCTCCTCTTTCAATGATTAGGATATTTTTACCTGTTTCAGCAAGTGCATGAGCGATAGTTCCCCCACCGGCTCCAGATCCTATTATAACAATGTCATAGTGGCTTTTCATAATCCCCTCTGGTGTCTTAAAGATTTTTTTTATATCTTAGCTGCATTTAAATGTCTTGATAAAAAAATATGCAATAAGGTCGCCCGTACAGCTATGAAAAAGCCGGAAAATAATTTAAAAAAAGCTTTGCCCCTTTATATGATTTCTATATTGCAGGGGATAACCTTTACTCTCATGCCCTCTGCTAGTCAATTCCTTACTAGCCCGCAAGGTTTAAATCTTTCAAGCCAGATGTATGGGTTTTTATTTATTCCGATGGTTGCTGCTGCCATCTTAGTTTCATTTTTATGCGCGTTATTTTCTGGCAAAATTCGATATCAATCGATTTTTATTGTGATTAGTCTTTGTAATCTTTGTGGCCTTGGATTATTTGCAGTTACTGGATTTTTACATGCAAATATTTTTTTAACTTGTGTGATTTTAATGGCTTTTTTAGGAGCAGGATTCGGTGGAATGATCTCTCTTTTAAATCCCATAGTATATACTCTCTTTTCCGATAAAGCTAGTTCAGCTATTACCGCGCTACACGCCTGTCTTGGGGTGGGGACAGCCATTGGGCCTCTTTTATTTTCTTTGTCTTTAAAAATAGGTTTTTTTTGGTTTGATCCGGCTTTATTAATTGGCCTATTTGCGATTTTGGTGCCATTGGCTGCCCTTCGTATACGGGGTATATCGCAGAGCGGCGTCCAGAAATATAAAAAAGATTCAAAATCTCTATCTCAGCTCTGCTTTATCACCTTTTCAGCTATTGCCTTTATTTATGGGTATATAGAAACAACTTTTGGAAATTGGGGCATAATGTATTTATTCAAAGAAAAAAACTTTTCCTATTTAGATGCAAGCCTTGCTTTATCCATTTTTTGGTTTTTTGTGACTTTGGGCAGGGTTTTGGTAGCGGTGATAACTACTCGGATTTCTTCTCATTGGATTTATAGAAGTCTACCTTTACTTATTTTAATAAGTCTTACTTTTTTGCAAAAAGCGGTAAGTTCTAATAGTTTTTATATATCTTTTGCATTGGCAGGATTAGGTTGCTCTTGCTTTTTACCTTTAACTATCAGCTTAGCTTCTTTAAATTATCCATTACAAGCTAGTAAGGTGTCAGGAATTTTAATGGCTTTATATCTCAGTGGATATGCATTTGCATCAGAAGGAGTTGCCTTGTTGCAAAAATATTTAAATGTATCGGTGGGAGAGATATATCTCTACACAATAGCCCCCATCATTTTACTTTTGTATTTAACAAGCAGAGCAACTCAATGGGTAGATTGCAATCATTGAAGCTTTTTATGAAATTACTTCTCAAACGAATAGGACATTACTACTTGTTACATTCACACATTATCTCTGAGCTCTTTTCATCCTTTGGATAAGCAAGGCTTAGCAAATGAAGTCCGATTTGACAGATCATACTGCTAGCCACATCTATTTCATGCTCTGTGGTATAGCGACTGATGCTAAAACGTAAAGAGCTCTTGGCACGCTCCCTGCTATAACCCATTCCCATTAAAATTCGTGAGGGTTCTAAAGAGCCTGATGAGCAAGCGGATCCATGGCTTGCTAGAATTCCATGTAAATCTAATTGAATCAAAAAAGTTTCACCATCAATCCCTGGAAAATATAAATTTGATACATTACATACTCGGTGGTTTTCACCATTTACAAGGACGTTAGGAATTTTTTGTTGGATGTTTTTTTCAAAACGGTCTCTAAGAAAACGCATTTGCATCGATGCATGAGGCAGGGTTTCTTCAAGGAGTTCGATGGCTTTTTGCAAAGCAATAATTCCTGGTAGATTTTCTGTTCCAGATCTTAAATTGAATTCTTGAGAGCCACCGACAAGAAAAGGGGCTGTGGTATGAGGAGATCTTAAAAAGCAAAAACCCACTCCTTTAGGACCATGAAATTTGTGGGCAGAAAATCCTGCTGCGGAGACTCCCTTAGGAAGGTAAATCTCTTCTTTTCCTAACCAAGCTACAGCATCAATAATTAAGGGGATGTTTTTTTCATGAGCAATCTGCGCGATTTGCTCTATATCAGTCATAACACCTGTTTCTCCATTCACTGCACTTAAAACAATAAAACGAGTTTTTTCATTTACGCTTTGGCTTATTTGATCCTTTAGAATACATCCTCTAGCGCCTGGCATAAGTTTGTTGATGGTAAAACCCAAAGATTCTGCTCGTTGTAAACTTTTATCTACGCAAGAATGTTCTATGGAAGAAGATAGAATTTCTCCTGGGGCCATTGTGCTATAAAACCCTTGGATAAGAGCATTCATTGACTCAGTTCCCCCTGAAGTAAAAAAAACTTCACTTGGCTTAACTTTTAGATACGATGCGATGGATGACCTAGCTTTGGAAAGACGCCCTTTAGCAGATTGACCCCATTGATGAATAGATGAAGGATTTGCTGGAGGTCTTTGAAGCTCTTGGTGCATGGCCTCTATGACCTTATCGCAAACAAGGGTGGTCGCATTGTTATCTAGATAAATCTTTTGCTTCAAAATTTGCCTTGTGGTTTTTTGTATTCATTATATCTTTCATGCGATGTCTTTTAAAGATATAATATTTTTTTAAACCTAAAGAAGGGGAGTAAGAAAAATAAATACTTAAGAAAATAACTTCAAAAAAATACAAAAGTATAAGGATAAAAGCCTAAGTCTTAATTTGGCCTGTATATTTTTTTATTGCCTATTCTTCCATTTAAGTAGCTCTAATGCGGCCTTAAGGATTAAATACATTGTAAGAATTAAAAAATAAACTAAGTTATATCAAAAAAATTATTGATTTTTTTCAATTAATTTCACCATCACCACGGTGATGTTATCTTTTCCCCCTTTTAATTTTGCTTCATTAATCAGTGTATTAGCTATTTCTTCGATACATGAGGTAGCATTTATAATTTGAGTAATTTCTGCATCAGATAGGTGATCTGTTAACCCATCACTACAGAGGAAGAAAATATCACCGGAAAAAACATCTAAAAATCCTATGTCAGGAACAATGTGAGATTGAGTGCCTAAGGCCTTAGTTAACCGATTTTTATAAGGATATCTTTCCATATTTTCAGGAGTGAGTTTCCCTTTTTTTAGCAGGTGATTTTTCAGGGAATGATCTTCACTTATCTGATCTAAGGACTGGCGATATCGATAAATTCTGCTATCGCCCACATTGGCGTAGATGAGTTGGTTTTTATGCAAAAGAATGCAACAAAGAGTAGTTCCCATACCGCTATATGCGCTATGTGTACATGCCATTTCTTTGATTAAGCAGTTAGTATCTTGAATGGCATATTGAAGATGCTTTGCCAGATGCTCTGGATGTTTATTTTCCTTTCTAGATGAAGAAAATATATTTTTTACATGAGTAACTAAACTATCCACGGCTTCCCTGGCTGCTATCTCACCAGCATTGTGTCCTCCCATTCCATCAGCTAAAACAAAGAAGTTTTGCGAAGGAAGACTCCCCCATACATCTTCGTTATTTTTTCTTATCAATCCTTGATCAGAGATACCGTAACTCGATACTTCGAAAAAAGAATTCATTCTACGCCTCCAGCTTCGGGTTGAGTGAAATTACCCTGTATTAAAATAGTTCTAGTTGAAAGTTCAACTAGAAAAAAACAAAAAGGTTTTAAAGCAGAAAACTGCAAAGGCACTTCTACAGCAGCAGGTGTGATTTGAGGTGCTTTTATGGGGGGAGCTACTTTGCTATGAACCCCTTGCTCATCAAAGACAAGCAAATGACTCTGGAGTATTTTATTAAGGTATAAGTCTTTCATCCCGTTAATACCTGAAAAGTCCGCTTTAGGTGTAAATGCATTTTTTATGCCAAGTTTAGACAGACTAGAGCTAAACTCGGCAAGGTACTGAATAGTAAATTTAGGAAGCTCTACGTGTACGAATCTATCATCTAAGGAATAAAGCCATTGCGAAAAGGAAAATTCATTCATAGATGATAAAAGTTCTTGCACTGAACTTTTAGGTAACGCAATGAGCATGGCTAAAGAAGGGGATAGATCATTATTTTTTTTGATAGGAAGGCTGAGTACTTGAACTAAGTCATTTTCAAAGTAAGGAAATAGGTGTAGATTTTCCATTACTTGAACAAGAACAGCTTCTTGCTGATAAGTTTTAAATGTTTTTTCAGATGTTTTTCGTTCCTCAAAAGGGATAGCCCAATAGCCCTCTAGAAGGATAAACCCAGTGGAGATCATGCGAGAAGATGGGGTAATTTGACTATCCTCTACCATATGAGAGAGCTTGTTTTGCGTCTGATTGGATACCCAAGTATTTAATATGACAGCAGCTTGACTAGGAGATGAGAAAGTTAGATTCGATGTTTGGGTTTCATATTGGCTGGCAGCTAAGTGTCTAAATTTGGAGAGAATAAAGCTGTCCATATCAAGCCACAGCGCTTCAGAGGATTTTAAGGTATCAAAAGAGGTATTAGATGAAGGAAAAAATTTTGCATGCAGCTGTGTTTGTGTCTGATTAAGGGCTTTATCGTATATAGGGAGCTTGAGAGTCTTCGATATTTGTGTGGAGGTAACATCTCTTGCACCCTGAGATAAAAGAGATAAATTTCTGTAAAGTAGATAGGGAGAAAATACAAAATTAGTTTCATGATCCAGAGTAAAGGCTTCATGTAGATGAATAGCAAATTCATTCATGCTTCTAGTCAGCTTAAGATCATTTTCTAAAGAGAGTTTCTCATCAGCCAAGGTAGGAATAGACACTAAACCGGTAATCAAAAGGCACAAGGTATTTCTTAAAACCTGCCTCATGAAAACCCTCCTTCATGTCTCGGTAAAAAAAAGAATTCTAAATGTGCTTACCGCATTGAAGGTCATATGAAGACCCACAGATGCATAAAGAGATCCCTTTTTTTCATAAATGAATCCAAGAAAACAGGCAAATGAAAATAAGGAGGCGACAAGGGATATATTTCCAAGACCTTGACTTGGAGCCACATGAAATAATGCAAAGCTAATGGAAGCTATTAGAATAGCTGCATTTTTACCCAATTTACCTTTTAGCCAAGTCTGGAGTAGACCCCTAAAGAGAAATTCTTCGATCAAAGGAGCAGCTATTAGTATTGTGACCAGAGCTAAAGATAAACTCAGAGGGGATTGAAGTGTACTTTTTAAATATTGCACTGCGACCTGTTCATAGGGATCTAATTGATAAAAAATGTATAAAAAAAGATCAAAGAGCTGTCCCACAAAAGCAGCGGTAGGGAATCCTAAAAACCAGGTGAATGATCCAAATATAAAATCTCTACATTTCGATGTGGAATAAGGAATCGATTTGTCTTTACATATTTTTGCAAATAACTGGGAGTCTTGTCTTGTGAAGTAAACATACATACTTAGTAGTATGAGAGCATAGCCACAAAGACTTATTACGCTAAAAACATTTATATTTATCGGTGAATAAGGATCGAATACTTTATGAATGTATTTAAAGCTCAATAGTAGTAAGGGGGCTATTACCAAGGAGATAGAAAGATAAATACCAAAACATAAAAGGACTTGATACAATTTTAAAGATTTTGTGGAAGAGGCGAGGGGTGGACTGTAAGTAAAAAAGCCTTTATGTTTTGCAATAAGGTTTACACCAACAGCTAGTGCTCCCCAAAGCAAGGTAGATTCCAAACTGTAGGGAAGCACTTCTTGAGCATTAGAGACGTTCATTATACGCTCTGGGCTAATTGTATATAATCTTCGATTCTTGAGGAGATTTCTTTTAAAAATTGGGAATGAGCCATGCCTAAAGGAGAGATGTAGAATTCCTCAGAACCCCAAGAGGCTTGATGAAAATTGTATTGATTAAATTGCTTGGGAATAAAGTGAGTATCATTCACGATTTCTTGTAAAATTACTTTTGGTTGCTCTGATCGAACATCGACAAGGACCACTCGCATGGCCATCTTTAATTGGGATGAACAATCTTGAGGCTTATCTGTTGAAGAGTAAAGATTGGGCACCTCTTCATGCTGAAGCATTTCAAGAAATACGACAAAATCATTTTTAGAAAAAGAGCGCTTTACCCATTTTAAGTCATCAGAGAAAGGATCATTAGAAGATTGTAGTTTCCTGGTAACGGATAACGTTTTTTGTGGATCTTCGATATGAAACTTATCTTTTTGATCTAATTTATAAAATAGTGAGTAGGTAATTTCATCAGATAAGCTCCATGCAATGGATTGTTTTGTGTTATCTATTAATGGGGCAATCGCCAGGTGGGGTTTAGTAGACTGGGATCTACTAGAAACAGTATTTTCAGCTGAATCATGCTGGCAAGAAGTAAGTAAAATGATAGCTGCAAGGCTTGCATATTTCAAACGGGACATAGTGGGAGCCTCCATAAGTATAAAAATCGAGAATTATTGAATTTACCTTCTAACACTACCAAAGTTTTTATATTCTTTACTATAGATAAAGAGTTCGATTTGAGCCTATAATTTTCATCACTTTACTTTTAATAAAATTGCTGAGTATGGTTCTAATAGGATCGAATTTTTCACAGGCAATAACTTGTTGTTAGTATCAAAGTCCATTGAAGTATCTATATGTTTATAAAATTGATAGGGGAAATCTAGTTTAGGAAGTTCTACCTTGGCGGGCTTGTAGTCTGCATTGTAGGCTATGTAGATATCATCTTTTGCTAAAGAGTGCATTGTAAAGGCCACAAATCGGGAAGTGGGGCTCCAATCTGGCTGATTTGGGTGATGTCCGTGCCATGATATGTCGGTATTGCTTAAAAAATCTGTTCTTGCAAAGAAGGGGGCGTGCTTTTTTCTAAACTCTATTAAAAAGCAACAAAAAGCAAATATCTCCGAGTTCTTTGGTAGCTCATCCCATAAAAACCAGTTAAGCGCATTATCTTGGCAGTAAGGATTATTATTCCCCTTTCGGGTATGGGAATATTCATCTCCCATTAGCAGCATGGGCGTTCCAACGGATAGAAATAAAGCCATTAAAAGATTTTTTATTTGTTTACGTCGTAGCAGAACAATTTTGGGATCCTGAGTTGGACCTTCAAAACCACAGTTCCAGCTATCGTTTTCATTGGCTCCATCTTGATTATTTTCCCCATTTTCTAAATTATGCTTATTTTGATAGCTTACTAGGTCGTATAGGGAGTATCCATCATGTGCGGTAACGAAATTGATGCTTTGGTAAGGATACCCTCCATTCCCAAATAAGTCCTGCGATCCGGATATGGCAGTAGCAAAAAGACCGGCTTGACCATCAGTCCCCTTGATAAATCGTCGAACTACATCCCTGAATTTACCATTCCACTCTGACCAAATGCCCTGACCTGGAAATGTTCCTACTTGGTATAGTCCTGCTGCATCCCATGCCTCTGCTATTAATTTGACATGTTTTAATCCACTTGTGGATAGAATTTCTTGGATGATCGGTGGGTTATTATCTACTTTGCCGTGCGGATCTCGGCAAAAAATGGAAGCTAAATCAAATCTAAATCCGTCTACGTGCATAACGGAAGACCAATACAATAGAGAATCGATGATTAAGTTGGCAACCACGGGATGGTTGCAATTTAACGTATTACCAGTTCCTGAGAAATTTGCAAAGTCTCCTTGGGTATCAAATAGATAATATACCTTAGGATCTATCCCTTTAAAACAATGGGTAGAGCCTGTAATCCCCCCTTCAGAAGTATGGTTGTAAACGACATCTAAAATGACTTCAATACCGTTTCGGTGTAATTCTCTAACCATGGTCTTAAATTCATCTATTGTAGCATGCATGCTGCGACCCGTGCTATAGCGATTCATGGGAGAAAAGAAATTGACCGTAGAGTATCCCCAATAGTTGTGAAGATGAATTTGGCTGGAGGGATTTAGGTGTTTATTTTCGCATTCATTAAATTCAAAGATAGGAAGAAGTTCTACCGCATTGACTCCTAAAGCTTTTAAATAGGGTATTTTTTCAATTACACCTAGAAAAACCCCTGGATGGATCACATTGCTGCTTGGGTCTATGGTAAAACCTCTAACATGCATCTCATAAATGATTAGCTCATGCATTGGGCGATTCGGCGAGGTAACTCCCTGCCAATCAAAGTCCTCATTTTCAATAATTTGGCATTTGGGTGTGTAGGGCTTTCCTGAAAGATGTTCAAAATTATATTGGTGGGCAGAATTAATAGATTTTGCATAAGGGTCTAGAAGATAATTTGTCTTAGAAAGATTAGAGGAATCCTCAAGCGTGATTTTATAAGCGTAGCAGACATTGCGGGGAAGTCCTTTTAAGGCAATATGCCAAAATGAGCCAGTTTTATTTACTTTGGGATTTAAGGGGATCTCATCAAAGGGGTGTTCCGATGCATCTGAAAATAAACAAAGGGTCACTGTGGAGGCTTTCGAGGAGAATAAAGCAAAGTTCACAGTGTCTTTATCAATACAAGTCCCTAGTGGATAGGGGTTTCCATTTTTTATTTGATAATTCAGTTGCATGATTTTTTATCCCTTAAAAATTTACTTATAATGTATCCTTCAGAGGGGTTTCAACGAATTTATTTAACTTGATTGGTAAATTTTTTTTTGATATAATTTTATATAAGTGAAAAAATAATTTTAACTAAAAATTCTTTCGAGTTTTTCTTCGGCAAAAAATTTTTTATTTATACTTTTTTGTTGCAATTTTTCTTTCTTCTTTGGAAAACTCATCGTTGTTATAGTTCTCGACATACTTCTCGAGAAGCTCCGTGTCTTCACCCAAGTTCATCTTCTCAAACAT
>JBEIFG010000007.1:0-20303 GCA_040382555.1 Chlamydiales bacterium
AGGAGCTATCTTTTGCATCTGTGATTTTTCATCTACCACTATTTGAATAAATCCTGTTCGGTCTCTTACGATGACAAAATCCAACTTACCAAGGGCCCTCACCGTATTTATCCATCCTTTCACACGGATTCTTTTACCAATATGTTTATGAAGCTGATTGGCTAATACTCGATCCATAAATAGATTTCCCTTATACTTTTTTCTTATTTAGCTTAGCATATTTTCCTAAAGAAAGAATATCATTTTCTTTCTCGTTATAATCGGTATGGAGAGTATAATTTCGTCTAAATTAAAATATCGATCATAATAGAAAAATAAATTATTTTTTATTTTTCCAATCTCTTGGCAAAGAATGCTTATGCACATCAAAAAAATAACCATGAGAATCTTTGACATTTCGATTTCTCGAAATTCTATGATAAAGAGGTCCGGGAAGGGATTGTCTAAATGCCAAAGAGGTCTTCATCCAATGTTCGTACTTTGATTGACCTAATATAGCTGAATACACAAATTCCTCTGGAAGGCATGATAAAAAAGGAGTTCCTAATTGTACACATTCATAAAAATTTTGGATAAAGGATTGTGCAAGAGGAGCATCCATTTTTAAACCCAACACAGAGGCTACTACGTGCGGCACATTCACTACATCTACTGAGGTACATTGCTCCAATATTCTTCTGGTTGCCGGAAGTGTTAGTTTACTTCTTGATTCTGTAGGATCAAAATAATGACCTACAAATTCATTTTTTTCAATTTCATCAAAAATGGGAGTTATATCTCTTTGAGCTTGCATTGCGCAGTCGAGCCATAGGACTTTATTAAATCCACGTTTGTGAGCTTCGACCATCGCAAATATCTTTACAGCAGATGGAACACCCGCATAAGATATTTCCACACCCGTGGGATTCGGATAGGCCCCTAAAAACATTAAAAAATACCCATTAAACCCTGTATGTTTTAAGGACTCTATTTGATTCAATAGCAACTCCGGATATTCAATTTCGTAAGGTGCAGAACTTACTACGCAATTATCACCACCCTCATTAATTTGAATCAGCTCAACTCTCGGAAATCTATTGGTACTAGGATCTATAAATGTTCGGTGCATAAACCTTGAGCAGTTCACATAGAAATATCCAAGGTCTGCTCTCTTTCTTCCATAGATGGATTTAGCTTCTTCATATAATTCTTCAATTAGTGGTCCAATATTTTTCTTTCGTAGCTCATTTTGAATATAGATATAGTCGTCGTGGGTAAGCTCTTCTGTTTTTGTAAAATCTATTACGAAAGGATTGGATACATGATCCACTCCATGGATAGAAACACTTGGACATAAAATCAAAAAGACGTAAGAGATCCACCGGTTAAAGAAACTCTTTTTTTTCATAAATTCACTTCCTTACTACATCCAGTATAAAAAATACGTACTGAAATATCCTAAGAGAATACTGTTATGGAATAAAGATTTTTTATCCATCAAGAATAAAAACAAATCATTTGTTGGTATGCAAACATGTATTTTTTCTATTATGCTCTGTTATTATACTTTTGATAAAGTCTATTATTTTGAGGAAGCCCTATGAAAAAAAATGGGTTATTAGCCCTTGAAGATGGAACGATTTTTTGGGGAGAATCTGTAGGAGCTGATGGCATCTGCCAAGGTGAGATTGTATTTAATACAGCTATGACTGGCTATCAGGAAATACTTAGCGATCCATCTTATCAAGGACAAATTATCAACTTCACTTATCCCCATATTGGCAATACGGGTATCAATGCAATAGACTTCGAATCAGATTACCATGGGCCGCAAGGGGTCCTTATGCATCAGATATGTAGATGGCCAGGACATAGGCTAAGCTACCAGAGCCTGCCCGAATTTCTTAAAAAACAGCACATCCAAGCGCTATCTGGGATAGATACCCGTAAACTCACTCATATATTAAGAAATAAAGGCTGCCAGACTGCGTGTATTATGACAGAGGATATGGATGTATCTCATGCAATAGCGCTAGCAAAGCAAGCTGCAAAACCATCCCGTGTTCGCCCTATATTTTCTGCATCAAACCATCAAGCACTACGACATGTAATCACGCTAGATTTTGGTATTAAGCAATCGATGATCTTCAAGCTCATTGAGCTTGGATGTAGGGTGACATCCGTCCCCTACTCTACCCCCGTTCAGACTATCTTATCCTATAAGCCCGATGGTATTTTTTTATCCAATGGACCGGGTGATCCTGCAATTTATAGGGAAGCGATACCTACACTACAAGCTCTTCTAGATTTACAAATCCCCATCATGGGGATTTGTTTAGGTCACCAATTGCTGGCACTTGCTAGTGGAGCTAAGACGATAAAGATGAAACAGGGACATCACGGAACCAATCATCCCGTCTGTGAAACTGCATCCGGTAGAGTATTTATAAGCAGCCAGAATCATGGATATGCCGTGGAGCTTAGCAGTCTACCACGTCAGCTGAGGGTAACTTACACCTCTTTATTAGATAAAAGTATAATTGGGATTGAAAGAACAGATGTCCCCGCTTTTGGATTTCAGGGGCATCCTGAGGGGCATCCCGGACCTCATGACTTTACACATCTTTTTGAACAATTCAAAAAAATGATGGATAGCAAACGTGCCTAAAAAAACACATTTAAAAAAAATTCTAGTGATTGGCTCTGGACCTACTGTAATTGGCCAGGCCTGTGAGTTTGATTATTCTGGTACCCAAGCTTGTATGGCTCTGCGTGAAGAAGGCTATGAAGTAATCCTAATAAACTCCAACCCTGCCACTATCATGACAGACCCTCAAATGGCTGACAGGATCTATATGGAGCCGTTGACTGAAGCATTTCTTAGTGAGGTAATAAAATTAGAACATCCTTGCGCTATTTTACCTACCGTTGGGGGCCAGACTGCTCTTAACCTTGCGCTATTATTAGATAAAAGTGGTATTTTCTCTGAGCATGGCATAGAGCTTCTTGGTGTTAGCTCTGTAGCCATCCAACAGGCTGAGGATAGATCCCTTTTTAGAGAAGTTATCACGCGACTTCATCTTGAGCTTCCTAAATCTAAATCGATTCGCAACGAAGAGGAGGCAAAATTAGCTATTGAAGAATTGGGCCTTCCACTGATGGTACGTCCTTCATTTATCTTAGGAGGAACAGGAAGTGGTATAGCTCATACAGAGCAAGAGGTCCTAGCTCTTTGCACAAAAGCGATAGCAAATCAACCAGATCAAGAAATCCTTTTAGACGAGGTATTAGTAGGTTGGAAAGAATTCGAGATGGAAGCGCTTATCGATGACAAGCAAAATGCAGTCATTATTTGTTGCCTTGAAAACATAGACCCCTTAGGTATTCATACTGGAGATTCGATCACAGTAGCTCCTGCGCAAACTCTTACCGATAAAGAATATCAAAAAATGCGAAACGCTACCTTTAGCATCCTTAAAGGTATTGGGATGAAAAATGGAGGAGCTAACGTGCAATTCGCATTAGATCCTCTAACTGGAAGAATGGTCGTTATAGAAATGAATCCAAGGGTATCCCGATCTTCCGCACTAGCATCTAAAGCTACCGGCTTTCCTATAGCAAAAGTGGCTGCTAAGCTAGCTGTTGGTTATACGCTCTATGAGCTTGCTAACATTATATCCAGCCATTTTATACCTGCTTCTTTTGAACCTGTTCTTGATTATGTAGTAGTAAAAATCCCCCGTTTTCATTTTGAAAAATTTAAAGGCTGCAACCAAATACTGGGAACACAGATGCAATCTGTGGGAGAAGTGATGTCTATAGGAAGAACTTTTGAGCAAGCCCTTCTTAAAGCGATGAGAAGTTTAGATATTTCTTCTATAATCAAACCTTTAAATCTAAAAGAAGCTTTAATGATTCCTGGCCCTTTTCGACTTTGGGCGATATTTGATGCATTTCGACAAGGTCTCAAGGTAAAAGAAATTCAAACATATACTCATATAGATCCATGGTTTTTGCATGCTATGGAGTACATTGTCCTCATGGAGAAAACTATAGCTCGCACCACTCTGTCACCTGAAGGTCTTTTATATTATAAGCAAGTGGGATTTTCTGATGCACAAATCGCTGCATTACTCAACACCACAGAACTTGAAATCTTCAATCAGAGAAAAAAGTGGAAGATCCATCCCGTCTATAAGAGAGTAGATAGCTGCTCAGCCGAATTTCAAACATCTACATCCTATCTTTATGCAAGCTATGAAGAAGAGTGCGAATCTATCCCAACAAATCGATCTAAGGCTATTGTTTTAGGAAGTGGTCCCTGTAGAATAGGACAAGGAATAGAATTCGATTATTGTTGCGTTCATGCACTTCAAACTCTTAAAGAAAACGGTTTTGAAACTATCATGATTAATTGCAATCCTGAAACTGTTTCTACAGATTATCATTATGCAGATAAGCTCTACTGCTCTTCCCTTACCGCGGAAGATGTTTTAGAAATTTTAGCCAAAGAAAAACCTCATGGAGTATTTCTGCAATATGGTGGACAGACTCCCCTACATTTGATCCAAATGCTTTCTTTAGCGAATGTTCCTTTATTGGGAATAGATCCTAAGGCAATAGATACAACAGAGAATAGAGAACTCTTTAAAAATTTTGTAGATAGCCTAGGCCTTTTGCAACCTAAAAATATAGCAGTACGTCATATCCATGAGGGGCTAGATTTTGCAAATCGTTTCGGCTTTCCTGTCATTCTAAGACCCTCATTTGTGATTGGGGGTAGAGCTATGAAAATCGCAAAGAATGCACAGGAACTACAAGAATTTCTCTCAGAGGCCTTGCTGAGCCATTCTAAAGATCCTGTTCTTATTGAAACTTACCTCTCCAGCGCTATAGAAGTGGATATCGATGTGATTTCGGATGGAAAAGATGTGTTTATTCCTGGCATTTTAGAGCACATTGAGCCAGCGGGTATCCATTCAGGGGATTCAGCCTGCTGCCTACCTCCTTACAGCTTATCCGATCAAATACAAAACACATTGCTGGATCAAACACGTAAAATTGCTTTATCTCTTCCCCTCACTGGGTTAATGAACATACAGTTTGCTATCAAGAATGACGATATTTATATCCTAGAAGTAAACCCACGGGCCTCTAGAACTGTCCCCTTCCTGAGTAAAGCAACGGGACTAGACCTGGTAAAGATTGCGACCAACTGCATTTTAGGCTTCCCTCTTGCCCTGCAAGGCTACGTTCACAGCCCCAAATCAAAATATTTTGCTATCAAAGAATCGGTGTTTCCCTTTCTCAAGCTAGGGGCCTTTGACTGCCTACTTGGACCTGAAATGAAATCTACAGGAGAGGTGATGGGCTGGGGCCATTCATTTGAGGAGGCTTTTTTGAAGTCTCAGATAGCCGCAGGCTACTTAATGCCGGCTCCACCTCAAGGGGTAGCTCTAGGGCTGAGCGAGCTGCCAGAAAAAGAAATCCTCTCAATAGCTAAAAGCTTGTTGTCACTAGATTTGTCCATAGTGGCGACGGGCCTAACTTACGAAATTCTGCAAGCTCACCGCCTACCCTGCCATATCCTCGTCTCTTATAAGCAAATAGGTCTAATCTTAGCTATTGGGGAAAATGAAAACTCTCTTCGAAGGGCTGCGATACAGCACAATATATACTACGTCACCAGCTTAAGGGGAGCTCGATGCTTACTCAGCGCGCTCAAAGATCACAAGCCAGCAACTCTTAAAGCCAGAGAGCTGCGCTGCCTCAATGCCATCCATGGATAAATTAAATATACTAAGATGACGAAGGTAGAGAAAGTAACGCTTTAGGAAGCTGGAAAACGATATTTTCTTCCGTGAATACGACATCTTCTACTTCAGCCACTCCCATGGCACAAAGGCGTTTGATACACTCTTGCACTACTTCTTCAGGAGTAGACGCTCCCGCGGTTAAGCCTATAACTGAAGCACCCTCACACCAGAGTGGATCGATTTCAGAAGCATCGTGGATTAAATAGGAGGGCTTCCCTCTCATTTGACCCACTTCTCTAAGGCGGTTAGAATTAGAACTTTGAGGGTCTCCCACCACAAAAATCACATCCGCGAGATCGGTAATTTGCCTAAGAGCCATCTGCCGGTTGGTAGTTGCGTAGCAAATCGATGAGCTAGGTATCGATTCAATGTGTGGGAATTTGTCATGCAACGCACTCGCGATTTCTTTCACATCATCCAAGCTCAAAGTAGTTTGCGTAGCAAAAAAAAGCTTTTGATCGGAAGAAAATGACAAGGCTTCCACATCTGCTACCGTCTCTACGATCGTGGTAACATCGGGCGCTTCCCCAGCAGTTCCGATGATTTCCACATGATTTTTATGACCAATGAGTATGATCTGATACCCTTTTAGGGCATATCGCTTCACTGCAGAGTGTACTTTAGTAACCAATCCACAAGTAGCATCAATTTCAATAAGATTTCTTTGCTTTGCTTCCTCACGAACCTTGGGAGAGACTCCATGAGCCGAATATATAACCCTCTGCCCCTCAGGCACATCCGATAGGTTTTCGATGAAAATAGCTCCTTTTTTTCGTAATCCATCCACCACAAATCGGTTGTGAACGATTTCATGCTTGACATAGATAGGAGCTCCAAAGCGCTCTAGAGCTATCTCCACCGTATCGATAGCCCGCTCCACACCAGCACAAAATCCTCTTGGCTTAGAAAGTAAAAGTTTCATGACGTACTTACCCTTTGTACAGAAGAACTTGTCTGATCCACTCTAAAAAAAACGATGTAAGCATAGGGAGCTGATTGATTTAAATCAATAGGTGGCACAAACCGATGCCTTGAACTATATTCCTATAAGGCAAAAGGTGAATAGTTTAAACTGGAAACATTCAATAAATAAATACAAATCCTTAATTATAGGTATAATTTTGAAAATCTTTATAAATAAAAAATACTAAAAGATTAAAATTATATTTTAAAAAAAGGAGTGCTGTTATGACTATAATTTCAAATCTTTCATCCACGCAAACGGGCTTAATACCTAAAGGTGAGAGTCCAAATATAATTAGTTTACTTCCAAGAGACACCACGATTAAAATAATGGGTTTTCTAAATAAGTTCGATATTCAAAATATTAGATTAGTAAATAAGCACCTTAAAAAAATAGGAATTGCTGCATATCATTTTAATAGCTTTGCTTCAATAAGAGAATCTCTTCATGTATCAATCCAACGAGCAGAGTGCTTTATTGAAACTCACCCTCCTCTTGCACATACCGTAGAGCAGCTAAAAACCCTTAAGTCTCGATGTGAAATTCAGCTATTGCCCACCATGAGAGAAATTTCAGTTCATATGGCTGCCATAAACACAGCGATTAGTAAGGAGTGTAGCAAGTTACCTAACTGGCTATTTGACAAGGTGTTTTTACCCAGATACTCTGATTTTATCTTTAGAGAGCCTCTAAATTGGATGGAAGAAATTCAAGTGGAAAGAAAAGTACACCGAATGATGGCACAACCGGGAGAATTCCGCCCCTGGGAACTGGATTTAATGCTTAATTCCTTAGTACATAGAAAACACTTCAATTTAGCACTAGATTTAGCTATTTCCAATCCTTATGATCTAAAAAGAATTCACAGTGTGTTACACGTAATCTCATCTCTTTTAGCTATTTATCCTACAGAGCGTGGATTGGATCGAGTTCTTGCTTTTTTTCATGCTCTTGAGGATCAAGATTGTAAGGGAGCCATCTTATGTCCGATCGTAAAAAAACTACCTGATATAGAAAAAAAGATAGAAATCACTTTATCAGCAAATGTGGATGGGTTCTATACACGAGAGCCCCTTGCTCATATTGTAAATAAGTTAACAGATGCCCAAGATTTCGATAGAGCGATTGAGTTTGCAAAACGTATAGAAAATGATCAAAATGGCTCCCATAGAACTAAGCATTTTGCCATTTGCCAACTTGCTGTGGGCTTGGCTAAATCTGGGCAGTTGGACCGGGCTATCGCCATCACTGAATCTCTCCCGGATAACGAAGAATCTAAAGAGGATATTCGCTTTGAACTAGAAAAATATAAAAAATAGATTTTATTTATCTTTTCTAAGATATAGCACAACGAATCAGACAAGCATAACTTACCTGCGCGCCGATTCTCTTTTTAGATACCCGCAAAAAAGGGCACTACTCCGAGATGGCCACATCTGCCACGCATCTAAAACCGTAGGTGCCATTCATAACACCTGGGTTATTTCTATGTCGATGGGCGCAGCGTAGATCTTCTTTTAAACTCTTCCAGCAACCACCTCGCAATACCCTATAGACCCCTTGCAAAGGCCCTTTAGGATTATCAGGTTCTTGTACAGACGCATTATAATAATGATAATCGTACCAATCGTTGCACCACTCATATACATTGCCAGCCATATCAAAGATACCGTAGTTATTCGGTGGATAGCTCATGACAGAGGTAGTATCAGAACTGAAAAAGTTAGCCTGAGGACGCTCAATATTTTTCCCTGTAGGGTAGATGACATCTTCCATACCTCCGCATGCTGCCACCTCCCACTCAGCTTCTGAAGGCAGGCGCTTTCCTATCCAACGTGCATACGCAATAGCCCCGTACCAGGTGACACCTACCACGGGATGGCGTGAATATCCCGACTCAATATTAAGCTTTCCCCCACTTCTCTTAATACGTGATTCCCTCAAGCGAATCATATCGCTATTATTGGCATCCTTTTCTCCTCCCATTACTTCTAAAAATCTCACAAACTGCTCGTTGGTCACAGGATGAACATCCATCGCAAAGGGGTCTAAATGAATCTGATGCCTGGGAGATTCATCTCTAACTCCATGGTTACTGCCTCTATAAAAACTACCTCCAGGGATTATCACCATTTCAGACATAATGGGGTCAAGATTTTTCATCTCTTGTGTGGCAGGCTGATATTTCATAACCACGCTTTCTGTTTGAAAAATGGCGCCTGGATCTGGCTCAAATTGGGGACGGGCAATTTCTTGGGGTTTTAGATTCAACTTAAGGGTATAAATTGGCTCCTTTTTAGCATTGGAAAAGATCTCTTCACTAGCTGGGGTGAATTTTTCTTCTTTTGGTGAAACACCGGTGCGAACCTCTTTTACAAGATTCGAGAGTTGAGTAGGTCTTTTAGTAGGATTCGATTGTAGGCATAAAGAAATCAATCGATCCCAGTCGCCTTGCAAATCACTAAATCTTTGCGAGGGCATCTCAAAAAAGCCGCTCGGTAATTCTCTCATAAATAGGTAGTAGACAATTAAACCAAATGAATAGATATCAGATCTTGCATCTGCGTTTATGTCGCTCTGAGTCCATGCCTTCTGCTCGGGAGCTAAAAAATATAAGCTCTCTACAAACGACTTTTGCAGAGGGGTCAAATCCTCTTTGGAGACGCCCGTTTTCATCACTTCTGAGAGAGTGTGACACGTATTTTTAAACATCCAAGCTGGACCCACTAGTCGGGATAACCCAAAGTCTGCTAAGAAGACATGGTAACCCGAAGGTCTTTCATCCACGAGGATATTACTCAGCTTTAGAGCCCGGTGAGCTAGAGGCTCCCCTGATTTCTTCTGCCGGTGGATATAATCAAGCGCATCCGCTATCTGCAAAACAATATGAAAAATAGTGTCTTCTTTTAATCTTCCGGGATGTTTATCTAAAAATTCTTCTAGATTATCAGCTAGTTTATCATCCTGCTGAATACAATCCGTAGCTAAAAAATACCTACCCTCGACACAAGAAACATTATGAACTTTTACAAGATTGGGATGATCCAGTTGATATAGAGCAGTAACTTCACTCTCAAAACGCTCGATAAATTCGGAGTCGGATACAATAGACTCTGGAAGAACCTTGACCGCAAACGGCCTTTTCAAAAAGCGGTGCTCTGCTAGATACAAGGTACCTAAAGACCCTGCTTCCAACTCTTTAATGAGTGAGTAATCTCCAAGGGGGTTTGGTGTCATGTCAACCTCGTTAATAAAAGTCTAAAAATATGATCTAAGCAAGACGGCTTTGTGAAAAAAAAGCAACAACAAGGCATAAAATTTCTTATCCAATAAAGCCTAAATCAAAGAATACCGACAAGATAATTTCTAGCGCAATCACTTATTTCGCTAGCTACAGAAGTATTAAAACACCCCTAAATACTTAGCCACGTACCATGCCACCACGAGGATGACCGCAGAAGCCCCAGCCCACATTAAATTAGGGAACCACTTCACTCCCCCTCCCATACTTCCACGCACTTCTAGTGTCCCTATTCCATAGGAAAAATCATGTTTTTCCTGAGGAAGACGAAAAGCATGTGGATTTTCGCGCATCATAGAATCTAAATCAAGGCCAATGAAAGTGGCATACTGCTTCATAAAACCCAGCGCATATACGCTAGAGATAAACTGTTGAATATTTCCCTCTTCGATAGCTTCCAAGTAGCCCGATCGTATCGAGGTGGAGTTCTCTATTTCTTTCAAAGAAAGGTTCAATTCTTTTCTACGAGCTCGGAAAACAGATCCGATCCGTTTTAGGTCTTCATTCATACATTCTCCCAATGCGGCCAGTAGCGCGCTAAATAGATATTGTTTTCTATTAACTCTTCAAAGTCAAGAACTCTCTTATGTTCTGCCATCTCTAATCGGTCTAGACTTTCCAAAAAAGCATGGCTAAAGTGAAAGTTGAGAGATTTGATTGGCATCTATCGCCGCTAAAAAACCTTGCTTCTATCCCGTAAGAAGAGAGAAGCAAGAGCAAAGCAAAATGAATGCTATCGTTTAGCAAATATCCCCCCAAATTCCATTGCACCAAGAGAGCCAACCCACGAACCTTCTGTGTCAAACCCAATCCATTCAGCCACGGCACCATTGCCGGGACTTAGCACTTTATAATTGGCCGATATCACTCCAGCATTGATCGTATAAGTCTCAAGCTCCTCATCGATATTGATAAGAGCTCCTGGGTCATTTTTACAGAAATTCACCCGCTTTAATATTCTTGCTAAGAGATACTCCGTCCGAACTTGCTTTTTGATTAACCCTTCTATAAAGAACACGGTTTGGTAATCATTTTTGCCCTGAGCAGTATTCGCTATCTGATTCAGCACACCGGTAGAAGTTACTTCCCCTTGCAAAAGAGAGGTAAATATGGTGGAAGCAGAAGCTAAGTTGGCTCCTGAAGTATCTACCATCACATTTTCTAGCTGGGTGGATTCTCCCCTAACGAGTAAATAATTCATGATATTGGTAGCCTCAGAGAGCTTATCTGTATATTTGTTTTTTAAAAACTTCGTAAAGCCTGTTAATCCCTGCGACTCAAAATAGTTTGTTTGCTGCAGATAAAAGAGGGCTCTTTGATATTTTTCATTCATACACTCTTTCAAAAGGTTAAATACCTCTTGAGGAATGGGGGTCATAGCGCTGGCATTGGTGGCCATAGAACTACTTGTTTGCTTTGCTTGCCCTTCTAAACAAGTGGCAAGTGGGGCTAGCAATGCAATGGAAAAGAGTAGATGGGTCTTTGGGAATTTCATATAAGGATCTCCTAAAAATAGTAATAATTTTTCTCTTACTCAAAATGAGGGGAATGACTACGGATTTGCAACTCTTGATCGATAAGAAGTATTGCACCCGGCTTGTAACTTGCCAATGTGAGTCGTTTCGCAATTCGACCTACTTGATACTCTTCAGAAATCTGCTGAGCCGCTAGCTTAAGCAAAAAAAACACCGACGTCATATCGCCAGTGGAAGAAGCTCTTTGAAGAATATAATTAATTCTTTGAGTGCTTTTAGTTTCTTCATGCAGCAGTCGACGAAAAACCGCTGATGGATTTTTGGATTCCTCTACGGCAGCGGGGATGATAATACTGCGCAGGGAAAAAGGAGCTCTTCTTAGGAAAAGATAATTGAGTATATAGTTTGCATGAGACAGCTCTTCTATATAATGATTTTTTAAATAAGAAGCTAACCCCGTTAAGCCCACTTCTTCCATATAAACCGACTGTTGAAGATAAAAAAGGGCCCCTCCCATTTCTTTGGCTATTTGGTCCTCAAGAAGCGCTTGAATTTCTTGAGAGAGCCCAAAAGGGTTTCCTTGCTTATTTGGGGATATAGCATCCGCCTCTAAAGAAAAACTTAACGTGGAGGTCAGCAAAAAAAATGAAAGTATAACCGATTTCATAACCCTCAAAAATTAAAAAAAATCTTTATATTTTTTTTTAAATTTTTCTGTCAACTTATCGATTCATTATGTCGAGACAAAGGTGGCGTATTCTTTTTTTAATTCTTAGGAATTTTTCAGGTGTCCAAAGGACTTGATTGAAAATGCCCCTTTTTATTAATAAGAAATTTTACATTGGATCCCTATGCATCAAAGCTTATCACCTACTCTTTTCGTGCACATTCTTGCCGGAGTTATTGCAGCCTTTATTGCTTTTCCGCTAGCGCTTTTAGCAAAGAAAGGATCTGCAATTCACGTGCTGTCTGGCAAAGCATTTTTAATTGCTTTCCTTGGCATCTGCGCCACCGGGTATATTTTAGATTATTACGAGCTGAAAGATATTTTTTTCTCCACCAATGAGGGAGCGCTTTCTCTCATTATATACCAAAAACCCAGCAGTATATCTGAAGTTTTGGCTACTGCTTCTATAAATACTTTTGCAGCCTACTTAGCTATCTCAGGATGGAGAATGGCACATCAGCACTATAAAGGGATTAAGACAAGCTTTGACAAAACCTTTGATATTACCTTAGCTGCTTTACTTATTGCAGCATGTATCCTGTTTTTCTCAACAGGTAAGCAAATATTTTCAGCGATCCCGCTAGGTACCCCTTCCTTGATAAAAATAACCTGCCTTTTAGCTCTAATTTCTTTTGGTGGATTCATTGAAGCAACAATAGATATTCTCAGAGCTACTGGTCGGTTAAAGGTGAAAAAATGGTGGGTTGAGCATATGCGTAAAATGATTTTAGCAGAGCTCGGACTAATTCTTGCTTTTATTTATAGGTGCGTTCCATCGGCCCACTGGAAATATTTAGCGATTTTTACTACGTTATTTTTTCTTCTACTCTTTATTTTTTTGTATGTAAAAATGAAAAACTCCAAAAATAAAAAATTAGATCCATAAAATCTAGGGCGCTGTCTAAGAAGGTTTCATGAAACCAGAGGATATCTCTTTTAACGTGAGGTAAATCACTCTTTCTTATCTTAATGGATATGGTTTGCGTTTATTGCCTGTTTAAGTGTATTTTCAAACAAATCCACAGAAAGCTTTTCTCCCATGCATAAACCCACTACCTTTCTTGAAAAAAGATCGATTATACAGGATACGTACAGCCATCCCTCTGCTGTAGAAACATAGGTTATATCTGACTTACCAATTCTCTCTTCTTCTCTTCTCTATAGGAAATGCTTTTCTTTCTACTTGCATGGACCAGTATTTCATGGTTGTGGTTTGGAGAAGATGGCTACTGCCTTTTTTAGGATGTCTCTTTTCATTTTTACATCTTCATAGGCCCTTAAAAGCCTATAGTATTGTTCATTACAAGGTTTAATATTCCCGGAGACTGGAAAAGATTTATCCCCGCGCTCACTGTATTCCTTGATCCGGCCATTCAGTGTAGACTCTGAAGCTCCCAGGGCTTCTGCTACTTCTTTTACCTTCTCAACTCTACTTTCTTACTCATCTCATCTGAATCTCTAAAGAATTTACCTATTTTAAATTTTTACGAGTTCTTTGCCTCCACCAAATGGTAGCAAGATCAGATGGCTGGAGAGGTGTAGCTTAAGGCTGCGTAGTTCATTTTGTCCTGTTGGAAAAGAGTTTTAAGAGCCGCTTTGACATCAGCACCTCTCTGAAAAAACTCATCACGAGCCTCCCCTTCTATGGCAAGAAAATCGTCCACTCCTTCTGCATTGTTGAGAAGAACAAAGACACGCCCTAAGTAGCATTGGTTTTCATGGAGATATAGATCCCAATGTTGGTAGGATTTGATTTTTAAAAGTTCGTAGTCCCTGTTAATTATCCTCCTTGCGGGTCTAATTGGGAAGCAGCTGCTCCCCTATTTTCAACTTATTAAATATCAGCAGATTAAATCTTTTTAAACAGATCATCCAAGGTTGCCTCGCTAGAAATAAGTTCTTCCGAATACATAGTTGGTTTTAAGCCCATCGTTGTGATCATAGAGAAAAAAAGCTGTTTTTTTGTCTTTGTTTGCTTCCTAAACACCTCCATTTTTTTTAAAATTTCTTGTGCGTAGGATTTGTCGATAGCGTATGGTTTGTCCGAATGTTTAATCTCGCAAAGAGTAATTGCTCCATCTAGTCGATCAAAAAGCAAGTCTATTTGTGCTCCTTGTTCTTGTTTATTGGCTTTTGGCACAAATCTCCAGGTGCCTGAACTTGCTCCAGGATCTATTTTAAGCGCTTTTCGAATTTGATCGATATGTTTATAGCAAGTAGATTCAAAGGATAAAGCTGCCCAAGTTTTCCACGCTGGCTGATTTGCTTGAGCCAACCAAAATCCTTCATTGATTGATTTTCTAAAAATGACTTTTAATTTTGGTTCGATCCAATATAAATAAAATAGGCTGTATTCATCATCAATTACATAATAAAGACCTTTATCTTTTCTTCCATAAGGTACAAGGCTTGTAATAAACCCAGCTTCTTCTAATTGATGTAATCGACGGACAGTATTACCACCATCAGGAAGTTTCGATTTCACTATTAACTCTGCTTGACCGACCCCATATCGATATCCAGCAATAATGCGAATCAGCTCAATATAAGGCTTTGCATCTTCAAATAAAGATTCGAATAAACGCTCAAATTCTTTAACTAATGCGCCATTCCTTTGAAAACAAAGTTCATCAATACATTGATGAGCAGAGCATCCTTTTCTTACGAAGGACCAATATAGTGGGACTCCACCTAAAACAGTATAGAGATCAAGAATTTGTCTTCGATTGAGGTTGATTTTATATTCCTTTAAATAGCTCTCTGTTTCGTATAGAGAAAACGGTTGTAAATGAATCGTCCGGGTTACTCTATTATGAAGACCTCCTTTGTTATTAATAATGTTTTCAATAATCCATGATGTAGCAGAACCGCAAATGATGAGCTTAATACGGCTATCAAATACCCAATAACGATTCCAGTACAATTCTAAAGCCATGATAAGCTTCGAACGAGGAGTCGCCATCCAAGGAAATTCATCAAAAAAGAGGACTACTTTTTGATCTTTTGGGATTTTATTGATCGCGGTAGTGAGATCTTCAAAAGCATCAATCCAGCCAGATCGAGGAATAAGAGACGGTCCTTGATAAAAGGTAGAACCAATTTGTTTCGCAAATTCAGCGAGCTGGTCTTTTAAACCTCCTTTCTGAATGCCGGTAACGTGAAAAAAGACCGCTGGCAAGGAATCGATCAGATTTTTGATCAAATAGGTTTTTCCAACCCTGCGTCTTCCATAGATCGCAATAAACTCTGATTTCTTCGACTCAAACAGCTCCTTAAGAAGCTCCAATTCTCGCCATCTCCCAATAATTTTGCCTTTATCGCCCGCACTAATATCAACTTTTTTATTTAACATTTGCCGCTCCTTTTAATATTCGCAACTCCTTCATAATCAATTAAATAATTTTCTATTATGTTTTTGTGCGACTTTTGTAATTTTATATTCGGCGGATACTTCACATATCTATTAAGTAACCGCCGAATATAATTTTACAAATACGGCGGATAATCGTCTATTACAAAAAGTATCCGCCGCATTTAAATTCTTATATCCGGCGGATGCTACTGAAAAGAGCTATCACCCCTGTGAGTTCCATCGGAAATTCAATTGATATTGCAACCTGTAAGTTTCAGGGAACCGGCGATTAAAGCAGCAGCATCTCGCAATAGAGACGTAGGCTAAAGACTTGCGCTTTTGCAAGAAACGCTCTATATTCTATGATGAATTAGAAAGGACAAAAAGAATATGAGCAAATCTTCTTCCCCATGTTTTGTGGCAAATATTGATACTAGCTTATCTACCAAGTTAAAGGAAGACCTCCTTTCCCAGGGTTTTGAAATGTCCACCCCCCCCTACACTTTCTTTTCTGCCAAAAAAGCAGGAGTGTCTTGTACCTTGTATCTTTCAGGCAAACTTTCGGTACAAGGCAAAGACAAGGAGGAGTTTATTTCTTTTTATCTAGAACCAGAAATCTTAAAAGACTTTTCTTATTCCTATTCATCCTCATCCATCGATAGTTCACCTCGTATTGGAGATGATGAATCAGGTAAAGGAGATTTTTTTGGTCCGCTATGTGTGGCGGGGTTGCATGCTGGTGGAGAAGGAATCAAAGAATTGCTTCAGCTGGGGGTAAAAGATAGCAAAAAACTTAACGATACCACCATTCTTACCATCAGCAGAGAGCTTAAGCGAAAGTTTCCCCACAAAATTCTTATGCTCTACCCCGAAAAATACAACGAGCTCTACGACAAGTTCCGCAATTTAAATCATCTCCTTGGATGGTGTCACGCCACGGTCATTCAAAGTTTAATTGAAGAAACCCATTGCAGCAAGGTGATATTGGATCAATTTGCACCCGCCCAATTGATGGTGCAGATGATGGAGAGAAAAAAAGTATCTCTTGATCTTATCCAAAAAACTCATGCGGAAGCAGATCCTGTAGTTGCTGCCGCTTCGATCTTAGCCCGAGCTGCCTATGTAGAGGGAATGAATAAGCTCTCAAAAGAAGTGGAAATAGATCTTCCCAAAGGAGCCTCCTCTATGGTTATCCAAATAGGCAAAAGACTTGTGGCTAAACATGGTCCCGAGATATTAGGTAAAGTAGGTAAACTACACTTTAAAACCAAAGACGCCATCTTACATGATTGAGTATTTACGAATTAAAAATCTTGTGTTAATGGAAGAGTGCAAAGTGGAATTTCACCAAGGGCTCAATATAATTACAGGAGAGACGGGTGCAGGTAAAACGGCTCTGACGCAGGGGCTTTATCTTCTTATGGGAGAAAGAGCGGATACGAGCCTACTAAGAAAAGGAGCAGAGAAGGCATTCATCGATGCCAGTTTTGATATCACCCATCATGATTTAGTGGTGGATATTCTGCATCAAATGGGGATCGATTTCGACCCCAAGGAATCGCTGGTGATTGCCAGAGAGCTCTCAAGAGAAGGGAAAAGCCGCGCATTCATTCACGGGCAACCCTCTCCCCTCTCTTGTCTGCAAGCCATCGCTCCTTATCTTTTGATGATGATCGGACAGCATTCCTATCACGATCTTAAGTCTTTAGAAAAGCAAAAGGAGCTTTTAGATTGTTTTGGGAAGCATCAGCACTTAAATGCGGATGTACGTGGCCACTACGACGCGCATAAAGCAGCTTTATCCCATCTATCAGAGATGGAGTCATTGCAGAGAGATAAGAAAAGAAATTATCAAAGGGTGCTAGATGACTTAAAGGAGCTCACCGATGCAAGGTTACAAGAGGGTGAGGAGGAGGAGCTATTTGACCAATACAGCTTGCAGTCTCAGTCTCAGGAAATTGCTGAAAAGTGCAAACAGGTTGGCTTGATGCTCTCCGAGGGGACGCGGCCTATTTTGAAAGAGCTATCAGTATGTAGAGGCTATGTGGAAGGATTTCAATCTGCACACCCCCTCATCGCGGAGGCCTGCAGCGGCCTTCAAGAAGCACTAGTTCAACTGCAGGAGGTGGATCTATCGCTTCAAAAGGTTCTAAACCAGATAGAGATTTCACCAAAGGCTTTATCTCATTTGGAGAAGAGATTATCTTTATATGAGCGGATAAAAAAGAAATATGGTTCTTCACCCCTAGATTGGCAACAATCCATCCAAGAGGCGAAAGATAAACTGACCCTTTGGGATCATATAGAAGACGAAATGGATGCTGCGAGGTCAGCTGTAAAACACCACGAAAGACTTCTGCAGGAATCAGCTGATCAGCTTTCACATCAAAGAGCTTCGGCAGCTTCCCATATGGCTTTGCAGCTAACTCAAATTTTGCAAGAATGTAATATGCCCTCTGCTGAAGTGTTTATCGAAATGACTCCATCTACATTAGGGCCCTTGGGTCAAGAAACGATTCAGTTCTTTCTTAAAGCCAACCCCGGTGAACTAAGAGCTTCGCTGCGTGAGGGCACATCAGGTGGGGAGCTTTCAAGGTTACTTCTTGCCATACAAACATCGCTTGCAGAAAACAATCTAACTTCTTCGTTACTCTTCGATGAGATCGATGCGAATGTGGGTGGAGAAACAGCCGCTAAAATAGCGGAAAAGCTGCTTTGTCTTTCCAAACACAAACAAGTGATTTGTATTACCCACTTTCCTCAAGTTGCCGCCAAAGCAGATAGGCACTTTAAAATGGTCAAACAATTAGCAGAGGACAGGACAGTAGCCTCCGTTCATATTCTATCGGCTTCTGAAAGAAAAAAAGAGCTTATGCGCATGTTGGGTGGAGATGATACTTACTTGCGAGAGTCTTCTGAATCCAAGGCATCGATTACTTAGTAGCTGTGCTTATTTTAGTGATAATTGCATGATGATCTGAGAGTCTTTTTGAGCCTTCTTGATAAGAAAAATATCTATCTAACTGATTAGAAAATCTGATCTGCTGTGCAGATGGTAAGTAGCAAAGGACATAATCGATGTGGACAGCTTTGGGATGGGGATATAAAAATGAATCTACAGCGGTAGCGCTATCCAAAGAAAGGGAAAATGTACTTTCAGATTCCGGAAGAAGAAAAAACTGAGGGAATCCTAAAAGGTTGAACTCATCTGCAGCATCTGCTGTTCTTTCGATATTTCCATCCATACAAACAAAACAGGGCAAATTCCTTTGCAGATACAGCTGGTGACATATGTGTATAAGTTCATGAAACTGCTTTTTTCTTTCCTCTGGATTTAAGGAAAAGTGCGTATTTAACATCCAATAATCTGTATGGCGCAAAGCCACTACTGCCCTGGGAATACCTCCTTTGTAGGGAAGGGGGAAGTAAAGAACCTGATCGAATGAAGCTTTCGAAGCGACGAAAAGGCCTGTATCCATCAATGAATAAGGCATACTATCTATAATTCTTGTATAGCCTTGGTTATATTCATGTTTAATTTGATCCCAAAGAACAAGTGCATTGGCAAAAGAAAGCTCCTGTAGACACACAAAGCTAGCCTTAGACGAAAGTATCTTTCCCGCTATATCAGAAATCCTGTCTTTAGGTCTTGAGAGACCGTCTAAGGCGCTGATACCGTAATCTAACATAGAGACGTTGCATGAATAGATGGAAATCTCTTCAAGCATATCTACTGACTTCCCATCAAGCTTCTGATACTTCTCACTTGAAAAGAGCATGGAGATTTTATCTAAGATGACTGCAGCAAGGTGAAAAGTGATTAGCAAGGGTAAGATAAGGGTTTTAGCCACCAGGGATATGTGAGTATTTCCTTCTCTTGCATAGATGTAGTACATGCAATCAGCGACGTATCCTTTAAGAAAAGAGCCTGCATAACAAGATACTTTTTTTAAGTGGGTGGATAAATCTACTTTCATGTCCAATACTTACTCAACACATATCCCCATCATTTCTTACCTCAAAAATCTGCATCTATCTCGCAAATATATATGAAGATAAAAATTACATCCGTAATTTTTTAGATATGGTAAAAAAAAGGGGCTATCTCCCTTTTATCTACCTTAAGGCCAGGAAAAATCTTTATTGAAGGTGTGATTGGAGGGAGGAACATTTGTATCAACACCCAAGTCTTTGTCAAATAACAGGTGAATAAAACATTTAGATGCGCTATCGACTTTATCGACTATTTGCGCGCCGTGTTTATTTTTGTCATCAGCTGGTTTTGGATCTTTATTTAAAACACATCTTTGAAAGAGGTAATATTCACAAGAAATGCTATGCAACCCGTAAGCTAATGACTTTACAGCAAAGATTCTTACCGTCTCACTGCTGCACCCTGTCAAAATATAGCCAATGCCAGCTAAAGTAGCTAACGCCACACTCGTTGTTGTTTCCGCTAAAGATACGATCAAACTTCCCGCAAAAACAATAGGTAAGCAAATTCTTTCAAAGATTTGATCCCCCTTGGTAGCTGGCTGGTATAAAGAATCGTTTAATGAGTGGTCGACATCTAAAAAACTACAGATATGAAAGGTTAAGCAATTAGGTTGTATAGGATTGGACATAGGCTGTGTTGAAAAATTCAGTTAGCGCAGTTGAGGAAGTGGTCTAATCTCAAAATGTTAGGCA